>JAJZIE010000055.1:4096-12496 GCA_021810725.1 Bacillota bacterium
GGCTGCCGATCTCCATGCCTTCCTGCCGCAGCATGCGCGCGAGATCGGGGTGCTTCTCCGCCCACTGTCCGCCCAGGAAGAAGGTGGCGTGCGCGCCTTGCGCCTTGAGAGCCGCCACGATCGGCTGCACATATTCGCTGCCCCACACGACGTTGACAGTCAATGCGATGACGGGACGTGTCGTCGGCACTTCCCGCAGTTCCGGAAGACGTGCCGCCTGAAGCCAGAGGTGCGCGAGCAGCGCCAGCATCGTCCATCCCTCCCGGCGTAGCTTGCCCAATGGCGTGCGCCGCAAGGGAAAAGCCGCCGTCCCCGCAAGGACGGCGGCTTCCGGGACGCCTCGGATCACGCGCTGCGCGAGACCTCCTGGCGGCGCGGCACCTCGTTGCTGCCGGCGACACCAAAGTACAGCAGAAGCATGCCGATGATCTGTCCGGGGAAGAAGAGCAGGCCGGATCCGAGGCCCGCGCTCGTGTCGGCGACGACAAAGACGAGGCCGCCCAGTGCGATCAGGAGGTTGTAGGATTGCCGCGAGCGCCACCAGGAGTAGAGCGCGCCAAGGATCAGCGCCGCTCCTCCCAGGGTGCCGAGCACGATGTAGGCCGTCACCACGATGGCCGACGGCGCCACGTTCGAGACCCTGGCGGACGCCTGAAGAACGTTCGAGAGGTAGCCCGCGTGAAGCGGCGTCGCGATGGCGCCTGCAAGACCCACCAGCGCGAACAGCCAGATGGCCCCAAGAAACCAGTGGCCGAAGCGGCGCCAGATCAGGTAGATCGTTCCCGCGCCCATGAACCCGGGAACGGCGGCCGAGAGCACGATGTAGCTGCGGTAGTCCCACCCGGCGAAGCCGCCTTGCGCGAAGCCGATCAGCTGCGTCAACGCGGCCAGTGTGGCGAGCGCGAACGACACCGTCCACCAAAGCGCGTACGGCCGATGCTTCGCCAGGTACTTGCGGCCGAGCTGGCTGGCCAGGATTGCACCCACGACCACCGTCGCAATCGCCGCAACCCACAGAAACGCTGTCATCCGTCTCCCTCCCTCGGTTGGCGGCTCAGCGCGTCAGAAGCGCCTTGTGCGACAGGTTGAGCCGCCCCATGTGGTCGATCTCGACGACCTTGACGTCGAGTTCGTCACCGACCTGCACCACATCCTCCACCTTGCCGACGCGGTCCAGGGCCAGCTGGGAGATGTGCACGAGACCCTCCTTGCCCGGCAGGATCTCGACAAAGGCGCCGAAGTTCATCAGGCGCGTCACGCGGCCGTGGTAGACTTCGCCCACCTCCGGCTCCTTGACGATCGCCTGGATGCGGTTGATGGCCTGCTGGGCCATGTCGGCGTTGACGGCCGCGATGTAGATCGTGCCGTCGTCGTGGATGTCGATCTCCACCTTCTTCTGGCCGATCTTCGTCTCGTCGATGATCTTGTTGATCATCTTGCCGCCTGGTCCGATCACTTCGCGGATCTTGTCCGGGTTGATGTGCAGCACCGTGATGCGCGGCGCGTGCGGCGACATCTCCGTGCGCGGCTCCTTGATCACCTCGAGCATCTTGCCGAGGATGAAGAGGCGGCCCTTGCGCGCCTGCTCGAGGGCCCGCTCGAGGATGGCCCAGTCAAGGCCGGCGATCTTGATGTCCATCTGGATGGCGTTGATGCCGTCGGCCGTGCCCGCAACCTTGAAGTCCATGTCGCCGAGCTCGTCCTCGAGCCCCTGGATGTCCGTCAGAACCGCGACCTCGTCGCCTTCCTTGACGAGTCCCATCGCGACGCCCGCGACCGGGGCCTCGATCGGCACGCCCGCGTCCATCAGGGAGAGGGTCGAGCCGCAGACGGAGGCCATCGAGGTGGAGCCGTTCGACTCGAGCACCTCGGAGACGAGGCGGATCGTATAGGGGAACTGCTCCTCCGGCGGGATCATGGGCAGAAGCGAGCGCTCCGCCAGTGCGCCGTGGCCGATGGAACGGCGGCTTGGCGCGCGCAGCGGCCTCGTCTCGCCCGTGGAGAACGGCGGGAAGTTGTAATGGTGGATGTAGCGCTTGGACTCGTCCGACCCGATGTCATCGAGGCGCTGCATGTCCGAGATGGCGCCCAGCGTGCAGGTCGTCATAACCTGCGTCTGGCCGCGGGTGAACAGGCCCGAGCCGTGCGTGCGCGGCAGCACCGAGACCTCGACCGAGATCGGCCGGATCTCATCGAGCTTGCGCCCGTCGGCGCGCACGCCCTCGCGCAGGATGAGCCGCCGCATGACGGCCTTGCGCGCCGCCTTGAGGGCGTCCTGCACCTCGAGGCCACGTTCCGGGAAGCGCTCGGCCATGGCGGCCGTCACTTCCGACTCCAGCACGGCCGTGTCCGCCTCGCGCTGAAGCTTGTCCGCGTTGCGCATGGCACCTTCGAGCCGGCCGGCCAGTACCTCCTCGACCGCGGCGCGGATTTCCGTCGAGGGCGGCACGATCGGGAAGTCCCCCTTCTCGCGTCCCGCCTTCTCGCGCAGTTCCTCCTGCAAGCCGATCACAATCTGGTTCTGCTCGAAGCCGAAGCGGATCGCCTGCAGGACTTCCTGCTCGGTGACCCGATGCGCGCCCGCCTCGATCATCACGACGGCGTCCTGCTTGCTCGCGACGGCCAGATGCATGCGGCTCTGGTCGTCCTCGTCCAGGGTCGGATTGAGCACGTACTCGCCGTTCAAGAACCCGACGATGGCGCCGGAAACCGGGCCGTCGAACGGAATGTCGGAGATGTGCAGGGCGGCCGACGCCCCGATCATGCCGGCGATCTCAACCGGGCAGTCGTGCTCGACCGACATCACTGTGATGATCACCTGGACGTCGTTGTGGAAGCCCTTGGGGAAGAGCGGACGCAGGGCGCGGTCGGTAAGGCGCGCCGAGAGGATGCCCTTCTCGCTCGAACGTCCCTCGCGCTTAATGTAGCCGCCCGGGATGCGCCCGACCGCGTAGAGCCGCTCCTCGTAGTCGATGGTCAGGGGGAAGAAGTCGATCCCCTCGCGCGGCGCCCTCGACGCCACGGCCGTCGCCAGAACGACCGTGTCGCCGTAGCTCACCAGCACCGCCCCGTTCGCCTGCTTGGCGAGCCGGCCCGTTTCCAGCACGAGCCTCCGCCCACCCCAATCTTTCTCGACGCGCACTACCGCCAAGGCAGCGCCCTCCTTTTCCCGTCAACGCGGTTCCCATGGCAAAGAGGGAGCGGGCTTGCCCGCTCCCTCGCTCGCTCAGTGACGGAGTCCCAGCTGCTCGGCGATCGCCCGGTAGCGGTCGGGCGCGTTGGCACGCAGGTAGTTGAGCAGTGCCCGGCGCCGACCGACCATCTTCAGGAGTCCTCGCCGCGAATGGAAATCCTTCTTGTGCTGGCGCAGGTGATCGGTGAGGTACGTGATGCGCTCGGTGAGTAGGGCGATCTGCACCTCGGGCGACCCCGTGTCACCCTCGTGCCTGCCGTACTTCGCCATGATTCCCTGCTTCTTCTCACTCTCGAGAGCCAATATGGATCCTCCTACGTGCCCGCCGCGCAGCCCTTGCCGCGCAGGGGTGCAAATTGAAGAGGCCTAGTGCAGTTCGGCCCGCGGCCGATCCGGCTCCCAGATGGCGTACAGCGCCTCGACAAAGGCCTGCTCCCTTGCGTCCTGCGCCCCCGTCTCGCGATAGAGCGCTTCGAGGCGTCGCCTGAGGAGTCGAAACTCCCGGGAGAGCACGATCGAGGTGAACCGCTGCAACAGTTCCTCTGGTCCGTAATCGTCCAGAGCCGAGGCACCTCCTCTTATCCCGGCCATCCTAGCATATCCCATCCGGCAGTCGCAACGCCAAGCATTTCCTCAGCTGCCTCCACATCGCGCGCGATCTGCGCCCGGAGGGAGTCGGGTCCATCGAAGCGCATCTGGCCGCGCAGGCGATGGGTGAAGGCCACCTCGATCTCCTGGCCGTAGAGATCGCCCTGGTAGTGGAGGATGTGCACCTCGAGCAGACTCTCTCCTTCGTCGAATGTCGGCCTGGGGCCAAGATTGCAGACACCCGGCCGGACTTCGGCGCCGATCCGGCACTGCACGGCGTAGACGCCTTCCGCCGGCAAGGCGACCCCTGAGGGTGTCGCGACGTTGGCGGTCGGAAAGCCGATTGTCCTGCCGCGGCCACGGCCGCTCTGGACGGTGCCGATCACCACGTGCGGCCGGCCGAGCAGGACGGCCGCCATCGCCACGTCCCCATCGCCCAGGCAGCGCCGGACGCGGCTCGAGGACACGACGGTCCCGTCGTAGAGCGTGGGCGCAACCACCTCGAGGGGCACGCCCGACTCTAAGAGGGCAACCTCGAGCTGGTCCACGTTGCCGTCGGCACCGCGTCCGTAGGTGAAGTTGAACCCGACGACCACATGGCGCGGCCGGATCCGACCCAGGATCACCTCGCGCACGAAGGTCTCGGGCTCCATCTCCGCCATCCGCCGATCGAACGGCAGGCGCAGGAGGCGCTCGACTCCCGCCGCGCGCAGCAACCGCCCGCGCAGCGGCATCGGCGTGAGCAGCGGCTGCGGATGACCGAGGACCGCCAGGGGATGCGGGTCCGGCACGAGGACGGCGGTCTGCAGGCCCGCAAGGCGCAGGCGGTCGACGACAGCCCTGTGGCCCAGGTGCACCCCGTCGAAATTGCCGATGGCGAGCGCGCCGCCAAGAGGGGCCGCAAGCTCCGTGACGTCATGCCACAATCGCGATCAGTCCTCCAGACCGAGCACCGTCTCGGGATGATAGACCCCCTGGCGAGCCACGGCGACGGCGATCAGCCGACCACCGAGATAGGCCGCGACGCGCCCCTCGCGGTCGCCCGCCCCGGGCAATCGTTGGCCGAGCACGAGCCTTCGGCCCTCCGCCTCCGCGAAATCGACGCGTGGCAGCCCGTCCAGCAGCAGGTCGGGCGGCAGGAGCTCGGGTTGCTCCTCGAGCGTCCGGGCGCGTTCCAGAAGGAATGGGCCGCTGGCCGTGCGCAACAGGAAGGCGAGCGCGCCGGGTACGCCGAGCCGGGCACCCAGGTCGCGGGCGAGTGCGCGCACGTAGTAGCCGGCCGAGACCTTGAGGCGCAGGCGCAGGCGCAGTGTCGGACCAGGGCGAAGGTCCAGAATCTCCGCCACATGCAGCTGCGCGGGCCGCATCGGCAGCTCGAGCGGCCTGCCCGCGCGTGCGGCGCGGTAGGCGCGCTCTCCACCGACCTGGCGGGCCGAGAATGCGGGTGGCGCCTGCAGGGTCTCGCGCCGGAGGTGCGTCAGGGCAGCTGCGACGTCAGCCTCGCCCAGGTGCGCCGCATCGGCCTTCTGTTCCACAGCGGTGCCGAAGTCGTCGCTCGGCGTGCCGACGCCGAGCCATACCTCCGCCAGATACTCCTTGTCCTGGCCGCCTGCGTAGCGCAGCAGCCGCGTCGTGCGCCCGGCGGCCACGACGAGCAGGCCCGCAGCCAGCGGGTCCAAGGTGCCAAGGTGGCCGCAGGGCAGTCCGACGCGCCTGCGCAGGGTCGCGACGACATCGTGGGAAGAGCAGCCGGGAGGCTTTACGATCAGCGCGACGCCACCGGTCATCTGCCGCCGAGTTGCTCGAGGAGGGCCGCCTCCGCCGCCGCGAGATCGCCCTCCATCGTCGCCCCGGCCGCGCGTTCGTGCCCGCCGCCGCCGAGGCGCGCCGCGATCTCGGACACGTCGACGCCTCCCTTGGAGCGCAGGCTGAACTTGACGCGACCGCGACCGTCCTCGCGCAGGAGCGCCGCCACCTCGATCCCATCCAGGCGCCGCGCGTAGTCCACGATGCCGATGGTCTCCGCATCGGGCACGGTCGTGCCGGTGCGCTTGAAGTCGTCCGCGTGCAGGGTGAAGTAGGCGAGTCGAAGGTCGGGCCGCACCTTGAGCGAGTCCAGCGCGATGCCCAGGAGCCGCAGAGAACCCACCGCCTGCCGTTCGTAGACGAGCTGCGACATCTCACCCGGGTCGAGCCCCGCGTCGAGCAGTCGCGCCGCGAGGCGCAGGCTCGCGGGCGTCGTCGTCGCGTAGCGGAACCCGCCCGTGTCCGTCTCGAGGCCCACGTAGAGCAGCAGGGCCAGATCGCGGTCCACGGTCACGCCGAGCTCTTCGAGCGTGCGGTGGGCCAGCTCGGCGCTGGCGGCCGCCTGGGGCTCGACGAACACGACGTCGCCGAAGCGGTCGTTCGTGGCATGGTGGTCGACGTTCAGGACCCGCGGCGCGTAGGTCCTCACCGGCTGCGGCGCGCCAGCGCGCCGCTCGTCCGCGCAGTCGTAGAGGGCGACGAGATCGAAGGCGTCCTTTGGCACATCGGCCCAGGGCACCAGGGTCTCGACGCCGGGCATGAAGTCGTAGGCCCGCGGCACGGGGTCCGGTGTCGCGACCGTCACCTGCTTGCCGAGGCGACGCAGCCCGATGGCGACCGCCAGGGTGCTGCCGATCGAGTCACCGTCCGGCTCCTGGTGCAACGACATCAGAATGCGCTGAGCCGCGCGCAGCTCCTGGGCGACCTGCTTCATGGCCGCGCGTCCTTGGGCTGAATGTCGCGCAGGATCTCGTCGATGCGCTGGCTGTTGCGCATCGACTCGTCCAGCTTGAAGCGGATCTCGGGCACCTTGCGCGTACCGAGCGCCTCGCCAAGCCGCATGCGCACGAAGCCCGAGGCGCGCTTGAGGACCTTCATCGCCGCCTCGGCCGCTTCGCCCGTGGCGAGGGTCGAGACGTAGATGCGGGCGTACTCGCCGTCCGGCGAAACCTCTGCCCGCACCACGCTGCACATGCCGATCCTCGGGTCCTTCAGCTCGCGCAGGATCAGTGCCGTCTCCTGCATGATGCGCTCCTGCAGCCGCAGATGGCGCGTTGTGACCATGCCGTCCCCCCTGTTCTAGCGTTCGCCGTCTCCATGGACCTCCAGCTCATATCCTTCGCGTTCGACCGTCGAGATCGCCGCAAGGACGAGTTCCCTGGCATGTCCCACGGAGCCGCTCACGCCGGCGATGCCGAGATCGAGCCGCCTCGGATCGTCGTCCGCCGCAAGTTCCGCGACGGCGATGTTAGGCTGCCGGCCCAGCCGCTGCACGAGACTTCGCGCAACCTGGCGGCGGTCCTTCAGGGACTTCGCCCACGGCAGGCGCACGGTCAGCTCGGCGGCCCAGACGACGGCTCTCAGCTGCGGGGCACCTCTTCGATCGTGAAGAACTCGAGCTTGTCGCCTTCGCGGATGTCCTGGAACTTCTCCAGGCCGGCGCCGCACTCGTAGCCCTGGTCGACTTCCCGCACGTCATCCTTGAAGCGCCTCAGCGAAGCCAGGCTGCCCTCGTGCAGGACCACGCCGTCGCGCACCACGCGCACCTGCGACTGGCGCGTCACCTTGCCCTCCGTGACGTAGAGTCCCGCGACGGAGCCCACCTTCGGCACCCGGAACACCTCGCGCACCTCGGCGTGGCCGAGGATCTTCTCCTTCATCTCGGGCCGCTGCATGCCGTGGATGGCGGCCTCGATCTCGTCGATGGCCTCGTAGATGACGCGGTAGGTGCGCACATCGACCGACTCGCGCTCCGCGAGCCTGCGCGCCGCGACGTCCGGGCGCACGTTGAAGCCGATGACGATGGCCTTGGTGGTCTGGGCCAGCATGATGTCCGATTCGTTGATCGCTCCGACGCCCTCGTGCAGGACGTGCACCCGCACCTCCGCCGTCGAGAGCCGTTCGAGCGAAGCCCGCAAGGCTTCCACGGATCCCTGCACGTCGCCCTTGAGCACAATGTTGAGATCCTGGAGTTCCCCGCCCTGGATGCGCTCGAAGAGATCCTCGAGGCTCGTGCGGGACTCCGGCCTGAGATCCTCAGCCCGGGACCGCTGGCGGCGGGCCTCCGCGACGGAGCGGGCCTTGCGCTCGTCATCCACCGCGATGAAGCGGTCGCCCGCCTCCGGCACCTCGCTGAGACCCAGGACCTCGACCGGCGTCGCCGGTCCGGCCTTGCGCACGATCTTGCCGCGATCGTCATAGAGGGCGCGGACGCGCCCGTAGGCGCTGCCGACCACGAAGGCGTCCCCGGATTCCAAGGTGCCCGCCTGCACGAGCACGGTGGCCACCGGTCCGCGGCCACGGTCCAGCCGGGCCTCGAGGACGGTGCCGCGCGCGAGCTTGTCGGGGTTTGCCTTCAGTTCGCGCAGTTCCGCGACCAGCAGCAGCATCTCGAGCAGGTTGTCGATGCCCTGGCGCGTGTGCGCCGACACCTGCACCATGATCGTGTCGCCGCCCCACTCCTCCGGCAGCAGCCCCTGCTCGACCAGCTGCTGGCGAACGCGGTCCGGATTGGCGCCGGGCTTGTCGATCTTGTTGATCGCCACGACGATCGGCACACCGGCAGCGCGGGCGTGGTTGATCGCCTCGATCGT
>JAJZIE010000056.1 GCA_021810725.1 Bacillota bacterium
CGAGCGCAAGAAGGGTGAGGACGAGGGCTACGGCGTGGCGGCGGGCGGCTGGCCGAGCGGAACGGAGCCGGCCGCGGCCG
Organism: Bacillota bacterium; assembly: GCA_021810725.1. Taxonomy (GTDB): domain Bacteria; phylum Bacillota; class Sulfobacillia; order JAJZYS01; family JAJYTV01; genus JAJZQO01. The sequence continues at coordinate 81 of JAJZIE010000056.1, forward strand.
CGTGCCGCATCAACGGCGACGGCAGCATCACGGTGCAGGTGGGCTCGGTGGACATCACCGGCACCAACACCACCTTCGCGCAGATTGCCGCCGAGGTCTTCGGTGTCGGCACGAACGCTGTGGCGGTGAAGGCCGGCGACACCGACACCGCCCCGTACTCGGGGTCGAGCGGCGGCAGCAAGATCACGTTCACGGTGGGCGGCGCCGTACTGCAGGCGGCCCAGGACGCGCGCCAGCAGGTGCTCGAGATGGCCGCGCAGGAGCTCGAGGCTTCCGCCTCCGACCTCGACATGGCCGACGGCCGCGTCTTTGTCCGCGGCGCCCCGAGCCGCAGCGTCAACGTGGCCGATCTCGCCCGGCGCACCACCGCCTATGGCGGTACGGCGGCGCCGCTCGTCGGCCGAGGCCGCATCGCGATCAAGCGGGGCGCGCCAGGCTTCGCGGCCCATGTGGCGCGCGTGCGCGTCGACCGCCGCACGGGCGAGGTGCAGCCAATCGGCTACCTCGCCGTACAGGACGTCGGACGGACCATCAACCCGATGGCCGTCGAGGGCCAGATCCGGGGCGGCGTCGCCCAGTCGATCGGGCGGGCCCTGGGCGAGGAGATGCGCTGGGGCGATTCGGGCCAGCTGCTGAGCGCGAGCTTCCTTGACTATGCTCTTCCCCGCGCGAGCGATGTGCCGCCGATCGAGGTGGCGCTCGTCGAGGTGCCGTCCGAACAGGGCCCCTTCGGCGCCAAGGGCGTCGGCGAGCCGCCAGCGGTTCCGGGAGCCGCCGCGGTCGTCAACGCGGTGGCGGACGCGACGGGCGCCAGGGTGCGGGAACTGCCGCTGCGGCCCGAAGCCGTCCTGCGGGCGATGTCCGGAGAGGGGCAGTGATCGCGGTCGAGTGGCCCGACGGGTCTCGCTGGACGCTGAGGCACCTCTGCCTCGACCTGAACGGCACTCTGGCCTTGGACGGCGCTCTCCTGCCGGGTGTCGCCGGTGCCCTGCTGGACCTTGCCCAGGACCTCGAGCTTCATCTGCTGACCGCGGGAACCCACGGCGGCCTGCCGGCCGTCGAGCAGGCGCTCGGGGTCAGGGCGGTGCCGATCGGCCTGGGAGCGGAGAAGGAGGCGTACGTCGCCCAGTTGGGCGCAGAGACGTGCGTCGCCATCGGAAACGGGCGCAACGACGCGGCCATGCTGCGGCGGGCCCGTCTGGGCGTCGCGGTGCTGGGGCCGGAAGGCCTCGCGGCTGAGACGGCGCAGGCGGCCGACGTCGTGGTGGGGGACATCCTGACGGGCCTCGCCCTGCTCAGGCATCCCCTGCGCCTGACCGCCACGCTGCGCCCTTAGCTTGCAGGAGGAGGCCAGGGCATGGAAGCGCAGGAACTCGCCGGCCGGGTGGCCGCGGCGGTGGCGAACCGTGGCCTGCACGAGGCGGTGGCGCGTTCGGTGGACCGCCACAGCTATGCGGCCCTCGCCGCGCTGTCGCCGGAGCTGAGGACGCTTTACAAGGCCCGGGCGAGGGCGGCGCGCCTGCGGTCGGTGCGGGACCTCGCGGATCTCGCGGAGCAGTTCATCGCGGAGGCCGAGCGACACGGCATCGTCGTGCACACGGCCGCCGACGCGGCGGAGGCGGTGGCCATCGTCGCCGAGATCGCGAAACGCCACGGCGCCCGGCGCATCGTGAAGTCCAAGTCCATGGCCACGGAGGAGGTCGAGCTCAACCGTCACCTGGCGGCCGAAGGCATGCAGGTGCTCGAGACCGACCTCGGCGAGTACATTGTCCAGCTCGCGGGCCAGAAACCGTCGCACATCGTGGCGCCGTGCCTCCATATGGCGCGGGACGAGATCGCGGGCCTGTTCAGCCGCGAGGCCGGCCGGGAGATCGCGAAGGACACGCCCTCCCTGACCGCGTTCGCGCGCGAGCGCCTGCGCGAAGAGTTCCGGCAGGCGGACCTCGGCATCTCGGGCGGCAACTTCCTGGTCGCGAGCGAGGGCGCCGTGGTGCTCGTGACCAACGAGGGCAACGGGCGCATGTGCACGACGTTGCCCAAGGTGCACGTCGCGCTGGTCGGGGTCGAGAAACTGGTGCGCAGCTTCCAGGACATGGCCGACGCCCTGCGCATCCTGCCGGTGGCGGCGACCGGACAGCTGATCACGAGCTATGTCTCGATCGTGCGCGGGCCGGCAAAGGAGGGCGAGGAAGGACCCCGGGAGGTGCACGTCGTCCTGATGGACGCCGGGCGCAGCGAGATCCTCGGCGGCCCTTACGAGGAGGTTCTGGCCTGCATCCGCTGCGGCGCCTGCCTGGACATCTGCCCCGTCTACCGACAGACCGGGGGACACGCCTACGGCTCCGTCTACTCGGGTCCGATCGGTGCTGTCCTGACACCGCTCCTGCGCCCCGATCGCGAGGCCCAGGCGCTTCCCTTCCTGAGCTCCCTGTGCGGAGCCTGCTCCGACGTCTGCCCCGTGGGCATCCACCTGCACGAGCATCTCGTGGCGTTGCGGGCCAGAGCGGTGGCGCGCGGGGTTACCTTCGCATCGGAGCACACGGCGTTCCGGGCCTTGCGGCGCGCCTGGACGCCGCCCAGGCGCTACCGGCTGGTGCGCGGCCTGATGCGCGGCGCCCTGCGCCTGGGGGGTGGCGTGCCGCAGCTCAGGGCGTGGACCGCGGGTCGACGCCTGCCGCCTGTCGCGACGGGACGCGTCGGCGAGCTCCTGCGGCGTGAAGGACTGATCGAGGAGAGGCGGTAGCGTGCGCGTCAGACTCTTCACCACGTGTCTCGGCGACCTCTTCGCGCAGGAGGCGGTACTCTCGACGGCGCGGGTCCTGCGGCGGCTTGGCCACGAGATCGAACTGCCGGAGCAGACCTGTTGCGGTCAGCCCGCCTACAACAGCGGCTTCCAGGAGGAGGCCAGGCCGTTCATCGCGGCCTACCTCGACAAGTTCCGTGGCAGCGAGGCGGTGGTGGCGCCGTCAGGCTCCTGCGTCGCCATGCTGCGGCATGGCCTCACGCAATTCTTCGGCGAGGACGGCGAGGCGCGCCGTCTCGCGGAGCACACCTACGAGATGAGCCAGTTCCTGCTCGACGTCGAAGGCCTCAAGGCGCCGAAAGGGCACTTCGACGCCAAGGCGATCTACCACGAGTCCTGCCACCTCTCGCACTGGCTGCACCAGGGGGACCGCGCAAAGGAACTCCTCTCGGGCATCGAGGGTCTCGAGCTCCTCACCTTTCGCGAGCCGCAACTCTGCTGCGGCTTCGGCGGCACGTTCGCCGTCCACTTCCCGGAACTCTCCCTCGCCATGGCGGACGAGAAGCTGCAGGACCTCGGCAGTCCCGAGCCCGACATCCTGGTCGCGAGCGACCAGGGCTGCCTGATGCAGCTCGGCGGCAGGATCGCGGCCAAGGGCGGCAAGCGCCCGGAGCCGATGCACCTCAGCGTGCTGCTCGATCGGGCGGGGGTGGGCAAGTGAGGCGCGAGGAGTTTCTCGGGCGGCTGCGCAGCCGTCCGGCGGGCAGCCACCTGCCATCGGAACAGACGGCGCCCGATTTGCCGTCGCCACCCGGGGACATCCTGTCGGCCTTTCGGGAGATGGCAGCCAAGGCGGGCTGCCGGGTGGCCCTGGGCAGCTTTCCAGAGCTGCGGCGCACCCTGATGGAGGAAGTGGGGCAGGGGAGCGTCCTGCGCGGCGGCGAGGAGCCGGTCCTCGCCCTCAGCGCCGACCTTGCCGCGGTGCCGGTCGAGGAGCCCTTCGCCGCCGACTGGGGTGTCGCGCTGGCGGACGGGGCGCTGGCCCGCACCGGCAGCATGTGCTTCGTGCGTCGCCCCGCGTCACCGCTCACGGCGACGCTCGTCCCGCCCCGCATCGCGGTACTGGTGCCGACGTCCCGCATCGTCTGGGACCTTGCGGACTATCTTGTGGATCCGCCGGAAGGCGGGTCGCTCGCCATCGTCAGCGGTCCAAGCCGTTCGGCCGATATCGAGAACGACCTCTCGATCGGCGTGCACGGCCCGGGCGACGTGCTGGTGCTGGTCTGGGACGATGGAGACGGCGTCGGCTGAGCAGGCCCGGAGGTTTCAGCCGCCCGCGCGATGCCCGCGCGCTGGACCGACGACGCGGTATCCGCGCGCCGTCGCGACCGCGAAGAGGCGCTCGTCGGGGCGCACCGCCACCGGGTGCCCCACCGCCTCGAGAAGCGGAAGGTCCTCGTAGCCGTCCGCATAGTAGCTGCAGGCCGGCCAATCGGCGTCGAGGCCGAGCTCCCCGAGCCTTGCTCGCACCCGTCGCAGTTTTTCGCCGCTGCGGCAGACCGGGCCGTCCAGGTTGCCGTCGTAGCGGCCATGCGCCATGGCGAGGCGGGTCGCGACGCAGGCGTCGAATCCAAAAGCCGTTGTCACCGCGTCCGCGAGCAGGTCGACGGTGGCGCTGACCAGCCAGATCTCCGCGCCGCGGGCGCGCTCCGCGGCGATGGCCTCGCGCATCTCCGGCCGCACCTCTGCCGCCACCACTCGCGCGGCCTCCTCGGCGAATGGCTGGAGCTTGCCGGGGTCGAGGCCCAAGAGGTACCGGGCGAACGCCTTCGGCCACCAGCTGCTGAGGGCGGTACCGGGCGTCAGACGGGACAGCAGGAGACGCCCGAGCAGCAGCACGAGGCCGCCCCGGCGCACCCGGTGGCGCCAGAGCGGCCGCAGCAGGCGCGCGTACGCGTAGCCGTCGATCAAGGTACGGTCGAGATCGAAGAACGCGACGCGCAGAGGCGCACCTCCTCACGCATGGGGGTCGACGGCGGGGCCGCAGGGCGGCCGACGGTTACAGGTAGGCGCGACGGTACTGCACGGGCGGCGTCGCCGCGAGGCCGAGCTCGCGCTCGGCCCTCAGGGCCCAGTGCGGGTCGCGCAGGAGACCGCGCGCGATGCAGACGAGGTCTGCCTGCCCACCCAGGACCGCGGCGTCGGCGAGGGCCGCGTGGTCCATGCAGCCAACGGGCATGGCCGGGACGCCGACGGCGCGCACGGCGGCCGAGAGCGGCAGGCGAAAGCCCGGTGTCTCCTGCTCGGACGCTTGGGCGTTGCCGCCGGTGCTGCAGTCGATCAGGTCGACACCGCGCAGTTGCAGCTCCTTCGCCACCCTGACCGTATCCGCGACCTGATAGCCGCCGGGAGCGCCGATCTCGTGCATCGAGAGTCTGGCCCAGACGGGTTTTTCCTCAGGCAGCGCGGAGCGGACGTCTTCCGCCACCTCGAGCATCAGGCGCTGGCGTCCCTTGAGGTCGCCGCCGTAGCCATCGGTGCGCTGGTTGCTGATGGGCGACAGGAACTGATGCAGGAGGTAGCCGTGGGCGCCGTGCAGCTCGACGAAGTCGAAGCCGGCCTCATCGGCGCGCCGCGCCGCGGCGACGTAGGCGTCGCGGATGCGGGCGATGCCGGCCGCATCGAGGGCCTCCGGTACGCGATAGTGGTCCGAGAACGCGATCGCCGAGGGTCCGATGGCCTCGAATACGGGGTCGGCCTTGCGGCCCGCGTGTCCGAGCTGGATGCCGATCTTCGCGCCGTAGGCGTGGACGAACTCGACGAGGTGGCGCAGGCCCGGAACCTGCGCGTCGTCCCAGATGCCGATGTCGCCCGGGCTCAGGCGCCCTTCTGGAGCCACCTGGCTCATCTCGACGATGATGGCTCCGACGCCGCCGACGGCGCGGGCACCGTAGTGGACCAGGTGCCAGTCGGTGATCGTGCCGTCCTCCCTGGCGGAGTACTGGCACATCGGGGACATGACGATGCGGTTGCGCAGAGTGAGACCGCGCTGGCTGAACGTGTCAAAGAGGTGCATTTGGTCGATTCCTCCCACGCGCGACAGCATACGCCGCCCGGGTGGGCAAGTAAAGTTTCAGCCGCCCAGGGCACGCAGGATCTCGGAGAAGAGCGGTGCGCCGCGCCCCGTGACGGGATCCCAGCCGGGGCCGCAAGGGTAGCCCCGGACGCCCCGGTAGCTGTTGTCGCCCGCGAGGATGTCCCGGAAGGCATCCATCGGCAGCGTGTAGATCCTGGGCCAGAGCGTGCCGCCGGCAAGCGCCTCGCGCAGCCGCAGGCTGGCTCCGGCCGCCACTGGCGCGGCGACCGACGTCCCGCCCACCACCGTGATCTCTGCGCCGAACACCACCTGGTAGCCTGTCAGCGGGTCCGCGTCGAGGGCGATGTCCGGAACACCGCGAGCAGTCTCCCCGGCCGGCAGGAAGGGCTTTTGGGCGGCGGTGGCCTGGAACACCGCGCTGAAGCCGCCGCCGCTTGCGCCGTTCTGGTCGGTGTCGGTCCAGCCCGTCTCCGCGAGGCCTGAAGCTCCCAGCGCGAGGTGGGTCCCGCCGACGGCGATGGCGTGCGGACACGAAGCCGGGAAGTCCACCTGGCCTGTCGCGGTGGCAGGAGGGGCGGCGGTGCCGGCCGCGCCCTGGTCGCCGGAGGCGATGAAGGTGTCGGCGCCAGCGGAGAGCAGTCGCTCCAGAAGAAGGTCCGTCGCCTTGAGGACGGCGGGCGGCAGGAAGAGTTCGCCGTCGCCGTAGCTGACCGAAAGGACGTCCGGAGCCAGCGACAGGGCTTTGCGCAGGGCGTCGATCACATGCACGGCGAAGGAGGCGTTCGTCGTGCCGGTAGGCGATTCGATGAAATAGACCGCTCCGCCCTGGGCGGCTGCCCAGAGCCACTCGAGGTCGAGCGTGGCCTCTACGTCCTGGGGCTCGTTGCCGGCGTCGAGCTGTCCACGGTCGACGCGCAGGATGGTGGGCACCAGACGCGGCAGGCCCATCTCGTGGCAAAAGAGATCCAGATCCGCCTGGCGGAAGCCGGACGAGAACTCGAGCAGTACCGCCTTGCGCGCGGGACCCGCGACGGGGAGGGCGTCGTAGCCGTAGGCCCGGGCGATGTCCTTGGGCCTGAAGCCTGGGAAGGTCTGCGTCACCTGCTGCGGGCGCGGATGACGCCGCGGGCGGGAGGCGGGCCGCTCCCAGCCAAGGCCGACCACGGCGGCCACCTCAGCCGCCAGGGAGCGCGGCAGGCTGGGCTCCCGGCCCGGCCAGAGCCCGCCCTCCCCATCCTGCAGCAGAGGCACGTCGAACGCCGTGGTGATGGCGCCTACGCTCCCTCCCGTCTCGAGCACTCCGGCGTCGATGTCGAGAACGGGCCCTCGCAGACCGTGCTCGCCGCAATGCCGGATCAGGGCGGCGACCGCGCCGCCCGGCAGCTCCTGGCCGCTGTGCCTCAGCACGATGTCCAGTTCGATCTGCCGATCGGACGCCGCCTCGCTCAGGTCGGGCAGGGGGCGGGTCGGCAGATGGCCGGTGATCGGAACGCGCAGCATGGATCCACATCCTCTCGTTGGTCGGTCGGCCTAGCCCTGATCGCAGGCTATGCGGCGGCGGGGCGGGCTCGTGCCTTGCCGGACGGAGTGTCGGGGCCTTCAACGCAATATGGTGGAAAGAGGATGTCTGGCGAACAGGGAGAAACAATGGGGCGCGAAGGAAGGTGAGAGGCGGCGACGACAGTCGGGATTCACCCCGAGGCAGTTGCGGCCCTTCGACGCGCCTGGTCGGGTTCCGGCGGGCAGCGATGCCGACGGCTGGGTCAAGTCAACGAGTCGGCGGGTCTCCGTCTAGCGTCACAGAAGAAGGGGGTCTTCAGTTGAGCGAGGAGCAAACTGGCGTCAGCGAAGCCGAAATCGCAGTCCACTGGGGAGAAGAGTCCTACTTCCATCCGCCGCTCCGGTTCGTGGCGCAGGCCAATCTCACCGACCCGGGCATCCGCGAGCGCTTCAGCCTGCAGAACTTCCCGGAGTACTTCAAGGAATTTGCGGACCTTCTCACCTGGGACAAGTACTGGGAGAAGACGCTTGACACTTCGAACGCCCCGTTCTACCGCTGGTTCGTCGGCGGAAAGCTGAACGCGAGCTACAACTGCATCGATCGCCACCTTTCGCAGTACAGCAACAAGACCGCCATACATTTCGTTCCGGAGCCGGAGAATGAGCGGATCGAGCACGTCACCTATCGGGAGCTCTGGGTGCGGGTCAACGAGTTCGCGGCGCTGCTGCGCGATTTCGCTGGCGTGAAGCGCGGCGACCGCGTGACGATCCACATGCCCATGACACCCGAGCTGCCGATCGCGATGCTCGCGTGCGCCCGCCTCGGCGCCATCCACTCCGTGGTGTTCGCCGGTTTCAGCGGCAAGGCATGCGCCGAGCGCATCGTCGACTCGGAGAGCGACGTGCTGATCACCATGGACAGCTACTACCGCAACGGCGCGCTGCTGGACCACAAGGAGAAGGCGGACATCGCCTTCCAGGAAGCCCAGGCGATGGGACACACCGTCAAGAAGATTCTCGTCTGGCAGCGCTACCCCGGCCGCTACTCCTCGCCGACGCCGATGGTCGACGGGCGGGACTACATCGTGCAGGACCTCCTTGGCCAGTATCGCGGCCAGCGGGTGCAGCCGGAGTCGATGAACGCCGAGGACCCGCTGTTCCTCATGTACACCAGCGGCTCAACCGGTCGGCCCAAGGGCGCCCAGCACGGCACCGGCGGATACCTGTCCTATGCGACGTGGACCTCGAAGATGATCCAGGACATCCATCCCGAGGATGTCTACTGGTGCATGGCCGACATCGGCTGGATCACGGGCCACTCCTACATCGTCTACGGGCCCTTGGCGCTCGCCGCCTCGACCGTGATCTACGAGGGCACGCCGACCTATCCGGACGCCGGCCGTCCCTGGCGGGTCGCCGAGGAACTCGGCGTGAACATCTTCCACACGTCGCCGACCTCGATCCGCGCCTTGCGCAAGGCGGGCGGCGGCAACCCCGAGAAGTACGACTTCCACTTCAAGCACATGACGACCGTCGGCGAGCCGATCGAGCCGGACGTGTGGAAGTGGTACTACGAGAACGTCGGCAAGGGCGAGGCCGCCATCGTCGACACGTGGTGGCAGACCGAGACCGGCGGATTCCTCTGCACGACGGTCCCGGCCCTTGATCCGATGAAGCCGGGGAGCGCCGGGCCGGCCCTGCCCGGGATCCACCCGATCATCTACGACGAGGAGGGCCACGAGATCCCGGCAGGCTCGAACAAGGCAGGCAACATCTGCATCCAGCACCCCTGGCCAGGCATCTTCCAGACGATCTGGAAGGATCCCGAGCGCTTCGTGCGCACCTACTTCGCCAAGTACAACAAGGACCCGAAGAGTACCGACTGGCGCGACTGGCCGTATATGGCCGGCGACGGCGCGATGCAGGCTCCGGACGGCTATTACCGCATCCTTGGCCGCATCGACGACGTGATCAACGTGGCTGGCCACCGGCTCGGCACCAAGGAACTCGAGTCTGCGGCCCTGACCGTGGCGGAGGTGGCGGAGGCCGCGGTGGTCGCCGCCAAGGACCAGATCAAGGGCATCATGCCGGAGATCTACGTGTCGTTGCGGCCTGGGATCGAGCCGACCGAGGAACTCAGGAAGCGGGTCTCCGAGGCGATCGCCAAGGAAATCGGCCCGATCGCGCGCCCGCGCGCGGTCTACATCGTGCCGGACCTGCCGAAGACGCGCAGCGGCAAGATCATGCGCCGCATCCTGGCCGCCATCTCAAACAACACCGGCGACGTCGGCGATGTCACGACGCTCTCGAACCCGGAGACGGTGGACATCATCCGCACGATGCACAGCTGAGTCCGGCGCGGCGGCCCCGGCGAGAGCCGGGGCCGCTTTTCGCTATGCTCGTCCGCCAAGAGGCGGTAAACTTGTGCCGTGTCGCCCTGGCAACCGGCGAGAGGCGCCAAACGTTCCAGGGTACAGAGCAATGGCTGTCGGAGGTGCGATTTTGCGCAAAGGGTGGATCGGCGCTCTGGCAGTGATGACGCTGCTGGCCGGCTGCGGCGCATCCCAGCACGTCTCGAGTCCGAAGTCCCATCCGGCGGTGACCAAGAAGAAGACGGGCCCCGCCACCGCCAAGGCCAAGGCGCCAAACACCCTCTACTCGGCGTTTGCGGTGACGATCGACAACCAGCCGGCGGCATGGCCCCAGTCCGGCCTCTCGAAGGCGGACGTCGTGTTCGAGTTCATGGCGGAAGGCGGCATCACCCGCTACCTCGCGGTCTTCTGGCACCAGAGCGCTGCCAAGATCGGCCCCGTACGCTCGACGCGCATCTACTTCGACAACGTGGCGGCGGCCTACGGCTGGCCGCTGGCGCACGCCGGCGGCAACGTCGACGCCCTGAAGGCGATCGGCACCCTGGGCATCAAGAACCTCGACCAGATCTACGGGTCCAGTCCGTGGTTCTGGCGTTCCACGGACCGCCAGATGCCGCACAACCTCTACACGTCGACGAACCTTGCGGAGCAGGGGATCCAGAAGGACGGCTACTCGCCAGCGGGCATCCCGTCGTTTCCGCAGGGCAAGCTGACCGGCACGGCGACGGCATCCACCCTGATCTCCTACGCCAACCTGCCGAACATCTGGGTGTACCAGGTGGGTTGGGTCTGGCAGAATGGCCTTTACCAGCGGCAGATCGACGGCAACAACGTCTTCACGCAGGCTGGGAACAAGGTGACGGCCGAGAACGTGGTGATCGCGATGGTGCCGCAGTTCTCGGATCCCGATCCCTACACCCCGGGAGCGGTCAACTACAACCTCACGGGTGGCGGCAAGGGCTACATCATGTCCCAGGGTGTCCGCCGGGACATCACCTGGACGTTCGGCCAGGGCGGGTTCCACTTCTACCTGGCGAACGGCAAGGCGGCGCCCTTCGCGGCGGGTCAGACCTGGATCGAGATGGTGCCCCTGGGCACACCCGTCACCTTCCAAGCGGGAGCCTGAAGTGATCCGCGTCGGCACCTGCGCCTTCACCGACCATGAGGGCTTCTATCCGCCGACGCTGCCGCCGAGCGAGCGCCTCGCCTACTACGCGCGACGCTTCGACCTCGTCGAGGTGGACTCGACGTTCTACGGCCTGCCTCGTCTGTTGACGCTCGAGCGCTGGGTCGAGGCGACGCCTGCCGGCTTCACGATGGACATCAAGGCGGAACGCCGCATGACGGGTCACGTGCGGGGCATGGGCGTCCTGGAGCAGATTGCGGCCTGCCGCGAGTTCAAGGAGCGCTTCGACGCCTTCCACCGCAGTGGTCGCATGGGGGCGGTGCTGCTCCAGTTTCCGCCCTGGCTGCGGCTGGGCGACGACGCGATCGGCATGGTGCGCGCCCTCAGGGAGGAAATGCGCCCCTTCGGGGTCTCGGTCGAGATGCGCAACCGCAGCTGGTACCAGGATGGCGGCCAGGAACTCTTCTCCCTCTTGCGCGAGATCGGGGCCGCGCACGTGGTCGCGGACGAGCCGCAGGTGGGGCAGGGGACCGTGCCTCTTGTGCCGGAGGTGACCGATGATGTCGCGATCCTGCGCCTGCATGGGCGCAACGCCGAAACCTGGTACGTGCGCGGCGAGTCGTCGCAGGACAGGTTCTACTACCTCTACAGCCAGGAAGAGTTGATGACCTTGAGACGCACGGCGGAGACGATGGCTCAGTCTGCGCGCGAGGTGCACGTGCTCTTCAACAACAACCACGGTGACTTTGCGATCCGCGGCGCCCTGACGATGCGCGACATGCTCGGCCTGGTTTCCGGCCCCGCGGATACGGACGGCCTCTTCGGTCCCGCATGAGATTGCGCCCGGCGCCAGGAGCTAGCCCTCTCGGCGCGAAGTGAGCGCCGAGAGGGGGTCCACGATGCGGGAGACGCGCGAAGCCGCCCATGCCGCGCGCCGCACCGTACTGCGCGCGGGCGTGGTGCTGGTGGGGCTTCTGGTCGTCCTGGGCCTGTGGGGCAGCGCCGTTTTCCACGTATCGTTCGGGCGCGCGCTCTACATGAGCATCGTGACCATGACCACGCTTGGCGACGCCGCGATCGACATACGAGGCGGCGCGGAGGAACTCTGGGTGGCGGTGGCCGTGATCTCGGGCATCGTCATCGGCGTCGCGGCCATCGCCAGCCTGACCGGTTTCGGCTGGGTCGACTACTTCCAGACCATGCACAGGGAGAGGGTTTGAACAGTTCACTTGAAACCAGGGCGAATCTACTCTAACCTTACTGGCTTGGAAAGGTTGATTGGGATTGGTGAGGCAGCCAAAGCGTTAGGTGTCGCTCACGACACTCAGATGGTAGGAAGCGCAGGGCAAGCTGATACCCGAACACACGGCCGGGAAGCATCTC
>JAJZIE010000057.1 GCA_021810725.1 Bacillota bacterium
GAGGGTGATGTCTTGCGGCGCGCCGAGGAATTGGCCCCTGGCGGGCCCGAGGTCGCGTAGACCGGAAATTATGGTTGCGACGTTTCGCAATCTAACCCCCCGCCGCATAACGTGCGGCGAGGGGGGTCGCACCATGGCACTGTTCGAGACGACATTCCCGCCATACGTGCCGTTCGGCTCGCGCAACCTGAGCCTTACGAGCCCGCCGAAGCGGGGAACCGACGTCGCGGTGTTCCAGGCGGTCTACAACCTGATGCTGAGGACGATGAATCCGCCGTCCGGCCCGATGGGCAGCCCGATCACGGTGGATGGCGTCTTCGGTTCCTCGTCGCGCCAGGCGGCCATCAACATCCAGTCCTACTTCGGGCTCAGCGCCGACGGCATCGTCGGGCCGAACACGTTCTTCGTGTTCGGACAGGGCAACACGTACGGCGGACCTCCGTTCGGCAGCCGCACCCTGCAGCAGGGCATGTCGGGCGGCGACATCACCGTGCTGCAGAACCGCCTGAACCTCTACCGCTACGCCTCCATCCTCGGCGGCCCCGCGACGGGCACGTTCGACAGCCGCACCTCGAGCGCGGCCTTCGCCTTCAAGCAGGACGCGATCGCGAACGGCCAGACGGGCCTCACGGCGAACGGCGTCGTCGGCGACGGCACGTTCGACGCCCTCTGGCTCTACACCGGCGCCGGTGGGCGCGGCATCCTCACGGGACGCAACGGTTTCGACGTGGTGATGATCCAGGTGCTCCTGCAGCGGCTCGGCTACTACACCGGCCGCATCACGGGCTACTACGACGGCGCGACGATCAGTGCCGTCCGGGCCTTCCAGGCCGCGCGCGGCATCGGCGTCGACGGCGAGGTGGGCCCCGCCACGTTCCACCAGTTCGGCATCGTCAACCCGTTCGACGCGCCGCAGCCCCTCGGCCTCGCGTGGCCGACCGCTCCGGTGGCGCAAGTCAGCGTCTGCTCGATCGGGCTCGTGAGCCAGACGATGGACCTGCACCCGTACGGCTCCGCCAGCCTCGTGATCAACGAGGCGGAGGGATTCGAGAGCGTCAATGTGGTCGGCAACTTCCTGCCGGAGCCCTCGACGTTCGGATCGTCGTACGGGGCGTACGCGTTCCAGATCATGGCGCCGTCCGGCACCGTGGTGGCGCAGGGCCTGATGTCGGCCCTGCCGACGGCCGCGGCGACCGGCGACTGGGCAGGGGCCTACTCGCCTGGCGTGTCGGACATCCCCAAGGGGCTCGTGCAGGTTCTGCCCACGCCGACCGGCTCGCCGAGCGGGCCGTACGGGCCGGTGGTCCTGCAAGGCAATCTGGCGGGCTGTCACTGAGCAGGAGATCGGCAGCGGGGTGCCGCGAGCACCCCGCTTTCGTGCGTTCAGGGGGAGGCAGGAGTTGTCATTTCCAGGCTTGCACGACTGGTAAGACGGTGCTAGGATGTCGTTCGGCACCGAAATATTCAGGCCCGTATTGCTTGTCTGCGAAGGAGTGAACCGCCGCGGATCGCCAGTCGCAGGTACGCAACCTGATGAGCCAGGTGCGCCGCCTGAACCGCATGATGCACGGCCGCCTGAAGCCGATGCACCTGGACGTCTCGGTCGCGCAGCTTACCGTCCTGCGCCTGATGGCGGAGCACGGACCGCTGCGCATGAGCGATGTCGCCCGCGAAGTGGGACTGTCCGCGAGCAGTGTCACCGGCCTCTTCGACCGGCTGGAAGCGGAAGGCTACATCGAGCGCCGGCGCAGCCGGGAGGATCGCCGCGAGGTGAGCGTCGTGCTCACCGAGAGGGCGCGCGGCATGCTCGAGGAAGCCAACGCGCAGATCGTGCGGGAAGTGGAACGGCTCTTCGCGCCGCTGAGCGACGAGGATCTGGAGACCATCACGCGGCTCATCGCGAAGCTCGTGCAGGACGCGGAGTAGGGTAGGGGGGGAAGGCGCCGTCCTTCGGCGCGGTTTATGAAACTTGGCAGATTGATCCTGATCGAAGTCGTGATCGTCCTCGTTGTAGCGATCCTGGCCCTCGGCGGGTACTACTTCTACTACCAGGGTCAGCACTACGTATCCACCGACGACGCCCAGCTGACGGCTGGCCTCGTGACGTCGGTGGCACTTGCGCCCGGGCAGATCGTCGGCTCGCTGCCGACGGCGGGCAAGTACTACAAGTCGGGCTCGACCCTGATGAAAGAGAAGGTTTCGGTGCCTGCGCAGGGCACGCACCCAGCCACGAGCACGACCGTGGACGTGACCGCCCCGGTGTCGGGCCGCATCGCCTCCGTGGAGGTGCTTGCCGGCCAGTACGTCCAGCCCGGCACACCCCTGGCGCAGATGGTGGGATGGGAAGGCAACACGGTCGTCGCCTATGTGCCGGAGACGCAGATCGGCTCCGTGAAGGTCGGGCAGGCGGTCGACGTCACGATCGACGCGTATCCCAACGACACGTTCCCGGGCCACGTCCAGGCGATCGTGCCAGCGACGCAGGCGGCGCTGTCCATCTTGCCCACGACACAGAGCAGTGGCACGTTCACGAAGGTGACTCAGCGCGTGCCGGTATACGTCAAGTTCGAGAACCCTGACAACGCCGACCTGTACATGGGCCTCTCGGTCGAAGTGCGGATCCACACAGGGTCATGAAGCGGCTTTGGATGCCGATCGCCTTCCTGGTGCTCGCGGCGCTCGGCATGGCGGCCATCGCCTTCAACTTCAGCATCAACCGCCAGGATTGGGCGAGCACGGACAACGCGGAGCTCGTCGCGCCGACCTACACGGTGATGGCGCCCCAATCGGGCCGCATCAGCCGCTGGACGTCGCGCGATCCCGGCAGCAGGGTGCAGGCGGGCACGGAGCTCGGGACCCTGCAGGGGGCCACGGGCAGCGTCGTGCTCCGCGCGCCGCACGTCGGCCGGTTCGTGGGAGACTACGCCTATTCCGGCGACCTCGTCAGCCAAGGGCAGGAGGTTGCGATGATCGCCGATCTGGGCCAGGCGTATGTGCTCGCCTACGTGGATGAGAACAGCGCCGGCGGGATCCGGGTCGGCCAGACGGCCGACATGCGCTTCGCCAGCGCTCCGGGCAGCCTCGTGGTCGGACACGTGGAGCGGATCTATCCCGCGGTGGCGTCGGTTGTCTGGCCGGTGCCCACCCTGAGCACCGGGCAGGCGTTCTCGAAGTCGGCGCAGTGGGTGCCGGTAAAGATCTCGATGCCGGCGAGCAGCAATGTCGGGCGCTACCTCGGCATGTCGGCCTCGGTGCGCATCGCGATCG
Source organism: Bacillota bacterium (assembly GCA_021810725.1). Classification (GTDB taxonomy): domain Bacteria; phylum Bacillota; class Sulfobacillia; order JAJZYS01; family JAJYTV01; genus JAJZQO01. The sequence goes on from JAJZIE010000057.1 coordinate 3,268, forward strand.
GAGGTGGCGGGTCTTGAGCGACAAGGTGGACGGGAACGACACGACGCGGAACGAGCCCACGCCCGCCGAGGAGAAGGACCGCCGGGAGCACCACGTGCCGCGGCATCTCGCATCGTCGGAGAAAGGTCCGGGCGAGGTCGGCCTGGAGGTGGGTGAACCGGCGGAAGAGCTGACCGGCGAGGAGCGTCTGGCGGCCGCCGAGTCGACCGTGGCGGGTCCCGCCTACGAGGTCGGCGGCGAGCACGGCCCGGAAGTACAGGTCAACAACTGGGTCGTGGCCCTTCTGGTCACGGTGATCGGCGGGTTCATGGCCATCCTCGACTCGTCGATCGTCAACGTGGCCATTCCGAAGATCATGTCGGTGTTCGGCATGAGCACAAGCCAGGTGCAGTGGATCGTCACGATCTACATGCTCACCCTTGGCGTCGTCGTGCCGACCAGCGCGTGGATTGGCGACCGCATCGGCTACAAGCGCCTCTACGTCCTGTCCCTTGCGGTCTTCACGATCGGCTCGGCCCTGAGCGGCCTCAGCTGGAGCGGCAGCGCCCTGATCGGCTTCCGCGTGCTGCAGGCTCTCGGTGGCGGCATGATCATGCCCGTGATGACCTCGATGGTCTACCGCATGGTGCCGCGCAATCGGATCGGCAGCGCCATGGGCATCCTCGGTGTGGCGATCATCGTCGCGCCCGCCCTCGGCCCGACGGTCGGCGGCTACCTCGTGCAGTACGTGGACTGGCGGCTGATCTTCTACATCAACGTGCCGATCGGCATCTTCGGCATCCTGGCCGCGCAGCGGGTGCTGCCGAACTTCCAGCGCCATCCGGTGGGTCGCTTCGATACGGTCGGCTTCCTTGCGTCGGCGGGGGGCCTATTCACCCTGCTCTACGCCCTGTCGCAGGGCCAGACGCTCGGCTGGACGAGCGAGACCATCGTGCTGATGCTGGTCGGAGCGGGGGCGCTGCTGATCTTCTTCGTGTGGTGGGAGATGCTCGTCGAGCATCCTCTCCTGGACGTGCGCGTGTTCCGCTACGGCATCTTCACCTGGTCGAACCTCCTCGTGATCGCCACCACGGTGGCGCTCTTCTCGGGCGTCTTCTACATCCCGCTGTTCCTGCAGAACATCGCCGGCATGGGTGCGCTCGAAACCGGTCTCATCCTGATGCCGTCGGCCTTGATGAGCGGCGTCATGATGCCGATCTCCGGTCGCCTCTTCGACCGCCTCGGCCCGCGGCCGCTCGCCTTCGTCGGTCTCGTGATCGTGGCGTTCGCGACGTTCCTGATGCACAACCTCAACGTCTACACGCCGACGTCGACGATCGTCTGGTGGCTCGTGGTGCGAGGTCTCGGCATGGGCTTCATGATGATGCCCGTGCAGGCCGCGGGACTGAACGCCATCCCGACGCGCATGGTCGGGCAGGCGTCCGCGTTCTCGAACATCATCCAGCGCGTCGCCGGTTCGTTCGGTATCGCCTACCTCACGTCGTACCTCGACAGCAGGATGGCCTCGCACACGAACGACCTGACGGCCGCGATCGCACCGAACCACCCGGCGGTGATCCAGCTGCTGGCCGCCATCGGCCACCAGTTCGGAGCCTGGTTCCCGGGACTGCAGCCGACCGTGCTCGGCAACCTGTTCCTGTCGGGCATGGTTTCGCAGCAGTCGTTCGTCAGCGGCATCGACGACGTCTTCCTGCTGACGACGTTGATCCTCATCGTGGCGTTCATCCCGGTGATGTTCCTCCACAAGACGCACGGCGAGGGCGGCGGCATGATGCCGATGGGCGGGGAGTAGCCCAGGATCCGTTGGCGGGGATCGGCCACGTCGTGCCGATCCCCGCCTTGCGTACGTGTGGTGTCTTGGCCCCGCGGGACGAAGCGTCCGGGATGAAGGTGCCGGGACCAAGGTGTTCGCCATGCGGTGGCCAGTCGACGCGCGGATCTAGGATCGCCACAACATGGGGCCTGGACGATGCATGCTTCCATGGCGGTGGCTCCGCGCCTGCGGGCGTCAGGAAGGCACCACCCCAGACGCGACGCCGGGATCGGCTGTGCCGCGCTCACGGCTAGAAAAGGGGCCCGCAGTCTGCACTGCGGGCCCATGATTGCCGGGTCAGGGCGATGTGGGTCCCGTGGGACTGGTCGGCTGGGTGGGCTGTGTGGGACCGGTCGGCTGCGTTGGGCCGGTCGGCTGCGTCGGACCTGTTGGCTGCGTCGGACCTGTTGGACTTGCCGCGGGCGAGACCTGGAGCGTTCCGACCGCCTGCGGCTGGTCCTGCAGGGTGTAGGTGAAGTTGCCGGGCTGCGTCGGCGTGAAGTTGATCGAGATGCTGCCCTGCGGCGGTACCACTTCAGCGCTCGGCATGAAGGTCTGCAGCTGGAACTGGTGCGGCGCCGTGTCGAGGTTCTGCACCGTGAGGGTTACGGGCGTCCCGACCGTGGCGGAGAGCTGCGTCGGGCTCATCTGGTTCTGCTGGATCGTGATGCTGAGCGTCTCCTGACCTGGGCTACCGCCGCCGCCACCGTTCCCGGAACCGTTGCCGGAGCCACTCCCGGAGCCGCCTGTACCGCCGTTGCCGCCGCCGGAGGAGGAGCCGTTGCAGTACGTGCTCGGCACCCAGAGGCTGCTGTCGGTCGGCAGCGGAATGCCTGGACCGATCTTGATGTCGGTCGGTACGGTCAGGAAGAGCTTCGTCTCGGGCGGGTCAGGCAGGCATGCAGGCGACCAGAGCTCTTTTGGATGGAGGGCGTCGACCTGCTGCTGGACCCAGACGTTCGAGATCTGCGTCGGCTGGGTGCCCTGGACGAAGAGGTACGAGCGGATGTACTGGGACGGCGTCAAGGGCGAGGGCAGAAGGCCGCTCTTCATGTCCACCTTGACGCTGACGATGCCCGGCGGGCGGGCGAAGTTCTCGACGGGCATGCCGGACGACGCCTGCGACATGATCTGTTCCCAGATCGGCAAGGCGTAGGTCGCGCCGAACGTGTTGGGCTGTGGCTGCTCGTTGTCGTAGCCCTCCCAGACCGCCGTGACGAGCTGCGGCGTGAAGCCGAGGAACCAGCCGTCGCGACCCTGGTTCGAGGTACCGGTCTTGCCAGCCGCGGGGCGCCCGATCGACGCGCCGTATGCGGTGGCGCCGGGCTCGTTGAACACTGCCTCCATCATGTTGATCATGATGTAGCTGATCTGCGGGGAGAGCTCGTACATGAGATGCGGCTTCTGCTGGTAGAGGATCTGGCCGCTGGGCGCGACCACCTTGCGGACGAGGATCGTCTTCGGCCTCAATCCCTCGTTGGCGTAGGTGGCGTAGGCGTCCGCCATCTGCATCGGGGTGACGCCCTTCGTGAGGCCGCCGATGCCCATGGCGAGGTTCATGTCGTTCGGCTGGGCGGGGGGTGCGATCAGCGGCAGCCCGAAGCGCTGCGTGGCCATGTCGAAGCCGGCCTGCACGCCCACCATGTTGAGCAGGTGCACCGAGTTGTTGTTGTCGGAGATGGCGAGCGAGTGCCGCATCGTGATGCGACCGTTGTAGACGAAGTTGTCGTTGTTGGGCCACCACTTGCCACCGACCTTCATCCAGGGGCCGTCGTCGATGACGGTGGCCTCGGTCATACCCTGTTCCAGGGCTGCGGGGTACTCGGACAAGGGTTTGATCGACGACCCGGACTGGCGGCTCGCAAACGCCCGGTCCAGAGCGAACGCCACGGGATGCGTGCGCCCGCCCACGATCGCCAGGACATCCCCGTTCCTCGGGTCCATGACGACGGCGGCCGCTTCCGGCTCCGGCGTCGAAGCGCTGGACGGGAACGCCTTCTGCATCACGGACGAGACGGAGTTCTGCGCGATCGTCTGGATCTTGGGATCGAGCGTCGTGTAGATGTTCAGGCCGCCGTTCAAGATCTTCTGCAGGGGGATGTGCCCCTGCAGGCTGTTGATGACCGCCTCGACGAACCAGGGGTAGGGGTAGGACTGCGTGCCCAGGTTGGACTGCAGGTGCAGCGGCTCCTTGTAGGCCGCAGTCGCCTGCTTTTGCGTGATGTCGCCCTGCGCCACCATGTTCTCGAGCACGACATCCTGGCGCGCCTTGGCGGCCTTCAGGTTGTAGTAGGGGTCGTAGTACGACGGGGCCTGGGGCAGGCCGGCGAGCATCGCCGACTGGGCGAGGTCCAACTTCTGGATAGGCACGCCGAAATAGGCCCGCGCGGCCTGGCCGAAGCCGTAGGCGCCATTGCCCAGGTACACTTCGTTCAGGTAGACGTTCAGGATCTCGTTCTTGGTGTAGTCCCGCGTGAGCTCGAGCGACAGGAGCGCCTCTTTGATCTTGCGGGTGATCGACTTGGTGTCCGTCAGATAACGGTCGCGCGCCACCTGCTGCGTGATCGTCGAGGCGCCCTCGACGAAGCTGTGGTGCAGGATGTCGGCGATGAGCGAACGGGCGATGCCGCGGAACGAGATGCCCCAGTTGGTGTAGAAGGTGCGGTCCTCGGTATCGATCAGGGCCCTGACAAGGTCGTGGGGTACCCGGTTCAGCGAGACGGGGATCGAGTTGTGTAGCCCGATCGAGGTCACGTAATGACCGTTGCGGTCGTAGATGCGGGACGAGGTCGCGGTCTGGGACGTGAAGTTCGCCACGCTCGGGAGGCTGCGGGACTCGTAGAACAACAGCCCGGCACCTGCGAGGATGAGCAGGACGACGAAGCTTGCCACGACTACCAGGATGAGGCGCCACCAGATCACTCGGCGCTTTGGGCGTGTCGGACCTTGCTGGCGGGACATCGTGTACCCCCTTTGGCCGGGGCGACTCCCCGTGAGTATACCTTGTACGGTACGAGGTGGGGAAGGCGCCAAGAGAGGCCGCCCGTGGTATAATCCTTCTTCAAGCCGGAGGTGGACCCGATAAAGTCTGTCGAAGAGCAGATCGGCATTCTGACCCATGGCGCGGCCGAAGTCATCGAGACCGAGGAACTTAGAAGGAAGCTCGAGCGCGGCAAGCCGCTGGTCGCCAAGCTGGGCGTGGACACCACCGCACCCGTCATCACCCTTGGCCATGCGGTGGTCTTGAGGCGGCTGGCCGCATTTCAGCGCCTCGGCCACCGGGCCGTCTTTTTGATCGGCGACGAGACAAGCAGAGTGGGGGATCCGAGTGGCCGCTCCGACACCCGCCCAGCGCTCGACGAGGCGGCGGTAGAGGCGGCGGCCGCGGCCTTCCTCGAGCAGGTGGGGGCCATCCTCGACCTCTCGCAGGTCGAGGTGCGGCGCAACTCCGAGTGGCTAAGGGCCCTGGGCTTCAGTGGCGCCCTGCAACTGGCCAGCCGGTCGACGGTTGCCCGCATGTTAGAACGCGAGGACTTCCTGAAGCGTTTCAGGGACAATCAGCCGATCTACCTGCACGAACTCATCTACCCGCTGATGCAGGGCTACGACTCCGTGGCGCTCAAGGCCGACGTGGAGCTCGGCGCGACCGAGCAGAAGTTCAATCTGCTGATGGGTCGCCAGCTTCAGCGCGATTACGGCATGGAACCTCAGGTACTTGTGCTCATGCCGATCCTTACGGGCCTCGATGGCAGCCAGAAGATGTCGAAGTCGCTTGGTAATTATGTAGCGATCAACGAGAATCCAGACGAGATGTTCGGCAAGCTCATGTCCATTCCGGACCGCGTGATCGGAGAATACCTGCTGCTTGCCGCCGACATGACCCCAGGCGAGGTGACCGAGCGGATCCGGGGCCTCGAGTCCGGTGCGGCGAACCCTCGGGACGTGAAGGCGGAAATGGCCGAACGCACCGTCGCGCTCTACAACGGGCGGCCGACCGCCGCCGCCGCGCGCGACCGGTTCGCCGCCACGTTCTCGCGCCGTGAGGTGCCGGCGGACGCGCCCTCGATCCGCCTGGGCGACGCCGAGCGCACGGACGTCGCCGCCGTGTTGGTGCGGGCGGGGCTCGTGCAGTCGATCACGGAGGCGAGACGTCTGGCCGACCAGGGCGGGGTCCGCTCGGGAGAGTCCCGCCTCGGCTGGGACGAGGACCTCCGGCGGCACGCCGGCGCGACGCTGCGGGTTGGCAAGCACCGCTTCCTGCGCATCGAAGAATAGTCAGAGCGCAGAAACTCGCACTCGACAAGTATGTGCATAGTGCATATACTTGGATCGGAGGCGATTGGTATGCATGGGTACGGCATGAGACGCACCGGCGACGACCTGGACATGACGCGCGGGATGGGCTTCGGCCGCTTCGCAGGGCCGCATGGCCCGGGGCACGACCGGGCTGGCCGCCGGGGTGGCCCGTTCGCGCAAGCGCGCCGCGGGCACCACCACCTGATCCCGACGCTGCTGATCCTGCTGCGCAAGGGTCCCCAGCATGGCTACGCGCTGCTCGGCGAGCTCAGCGACGTGCTGCCCAGGCCGGGCGCGATGCCCGATGTCTCCAGCGTCTACCGGGCGCTCGGGGAGCTGGAGGAGGTGGGGGCCGTGGCATCCCGCTGGGAGGCCGGAGATGGCGGGGGTCGGCGCGTTTACGAGATCACCCCCGCCGGCGAGGAGATGCTGAAGAGTTGGGTGCCTCAGCTCGAGGAGGAGCATCGACGGCTTGGCAGGCTGATCGAGCGCTATCGCACATGACAAGGGAGCGGGCGGGGCAGCGATGCCCCGCCCGCTTCTCTCTCTACAGGCCCTAGTTGCCAATCGGCGAGTCGCGCAGGACGAGAAGCGTCAACTGCATCGGTCCGGACGGATCCTCAAGCTCGATCGCGAAGAGGCTCGCGATGGCGCCCTCGCCAGCATTCGCGACCACGGACTGGACGATGGCGGCCATCATGTCGACACCGGAGGCGGGCGGGGTCGGCGTGCCCATTTCTCCGGCAAACTTCTCGACCGCGGAAAGGTAGTGGCCGGCGATGATCATGCCCACCTCGCGGCAAGCGTCCAGGACCTCTTCCGACGGCGCGTCCCCTTCGCCGAGGAGTTTGCCGATGCGGCGAGCGTCCCCTGGGCGCATCAGCAGCAGCAGGCGGCCTGTGAACTGGCCGCGCACCGCGATGTGCACGCCGACTTCCGGCTCTTCCGGAGACTCTGCGAGGCTGGATGCCTCCGCGATCGCGGCGATGCCGCGACGCATTTCACGGGTGCGGACGGGTACGCCGAGCAGGTCGCTCAGGGCCTGGTTCAATTCCCTGAGGTCGCTGCCGCGTCCAGGTAGGAACTGAGGGATCACGCCCATTACCTCCCGCTCTTCGGCACAGGCGCATGGCTGCGCAGCACATTGTCATTTTCTACCCCACCAGGCCACGCACCTGCGCAACTCTCAACTGTCCCGCGGAAACTCGCGCGTCATTCTCCACGGCAGTCCCTGCAAGGCGGGAACGGGCGGGCGAGTGGTCCTTCAGTGGCGCGGACCCTCCTCCGCCGCGGCCACCAGGGGCACCCGCGACGGTCAGCCGCCGGGCTGGTTGGGGGGCGCCATCGCCTTCCGGCGGGTGTGGGCGCGGCAAGCGCCTGGCGTGACCCACCTCATCTGCCGGGTGGTGCGAGAGAGGTAGGACGTCCCCTCGCGGGCCCATCGCCTGCCGCAGGATGGACGCGAAGGCGACCGGTGTGGTCTTCCAGCGAACCATCGGCGTGAGGTGGGAAAGGCGTACAAAGCCTCCGGCATAGGCTCGAGGGGAAGGTGGAGCCATGCCACGCCTCGGGGATCTACGTCGGCAGATCGATCGAACGCTGCGACGCTATGTCCTGCAGCCGATCCACTTCGGCTCGTGGCTGGTGGGCGCCCTCGTGCTGCTGGCGGTGGGTAGCGTCGTGCTGCTCGAGCTCAACCTCGACCAGACGGTCCTCGACCTCTCGAAGATCGAGGCCCAGCAGCTTGCGGTGCGGGTGCTCTCCACGGCGCTGGAACGCGATCTCGGTCAGGACAACTCGAACCTCTTCCAGGTGCACGTACAGGGAGGCATCGCTTTCGTGCAGCCGGACCTGCCCCGGATCAACGACGAGGTCGGGAAGGCGGCGGTCGCGATCCAGTCGGCGCTGCACCATCTGCCGCGCGACCCGATCACGATTCCGTTGGGCCAGGCGCTCGGTTCGAAGCTCTTCTCGTCTTATGGCCCGATGATCCCGGTGACCCTTATTCCCTACGGCGCCCTGACCATCAACTTTCACGAGACCTTCCAGCAGGCCGGCTACAACCAGACCATGCTGACCGTGTACCTGGACACCGACACGATGGTGCAGATCATCGTGCCTCTCGTGTCAGACGAGGTGCATCTCAAGGTGCAGGTGCCGGTGGCGCAGGAGTGGCTGGCCGGCCAGGTGCCCTCCACGGTGGTGACAGGGGGCAGCATGGCGCCGATCACGATCCCGATCGGTGGCGACACAAGCGGGAGTACCGGCACCGTGATCAAGACGGGAACCAAATGAGCCGGATCGGCTGGCGGTCCACTGGCTTGTGGGAGCGGTCGTGACGTCCGTGCGCCGTGTTGTGCTGGTCGGGACACGCGCAACCCCGGTGGAAGATCGGCGTCGCAGCCCGAGAGAGAAGGACCGGTGGCCGGTCAGGCGGGGGCGGTCGGCGACGCGGGTGGGCGAACGGCCACAGCCCGGACGCTGGTCGGTGGGTCCAGAGATGGGCGGCAAGTACGTCGGCCTCGCAGCGCGCCATGACATACAATCCACGGAGGAGCGGGGCGCCTGCGCCCATCGCGGAGGAACGTCGCCGTCATGCCTTGGAAGACGATTCTTTTCGGCCGACCTCTGAGAAGCGACGAGTGGCAGCACGAACAGGTCAACGAGTGGGCCGGGCTGGCGCTGCTGGCGCCGAACGCCATCTCATCCGTCGCCTACGGCACCGAGGAGATCCTGCTGGTCCTGGCTCCGC
>JAJZIE010000058.1 GCA_021810725.1 Bacillota bacterium
CCACCGGACGCCTTGCGGGGTGTCCTCCAGCACGATGCCTCGGGTGCGCAACTCGTCACGGATGCGGTCGGCCTGGGCATAGTCCCGGGCCTGTCGGGCCCTCTCGCGGTCGGCGATCAAGCGGTCCACGTCGTCATCCAGTTGCTCCTCGCCTCCATCCAGCTCGATCCCCATCGTCGCCAGGCTCTCGACCAGGAAGTCGCGCGTGCGCTCGATCACCTGCTGCGCCGTGTCGACGTCCAGGTTGGTGTTGGCCTCGCGCACCACATCGAACAGTACCGCCTGCGCCTGCGCCGTGTTCAGGTCGTCCGCGAGGGCCGCCTCGAACTCGCGCTCCGCGCGCTCAAGGCGCTCGAGGTAGGACTGGTCTCCCCGGTTGTCCCGCGCAGCGTGGGGCAGCAGGTGGTCGAGTCGCGCGAGGCAGTTCTCGATGCGTTCGAGGGACGCCTGGCTCGAGGCCACGAGGTCCTCGCGGAAGGCCAGCGGCGTGCGGTAGTGCGCGCTGAGCAGGAAGAGCCGGATCGCCTGCGGCCGGTAGCTCTGGCGCAATTCGGACAGCGGCACGATGTTGCCCTGGGACTTCGACATCTTCGAGCCGTCCATGGTCAGCATGGCGACGTGCATCCAGTAGCGGGCCAAGGGTTTGTGCAGCAGCCCCTCGGACTGCGCGATCTCGTTCTCGTGGTGCGGAAAGATGAGATCCATGCCGCCGGCGTGGATGTCCACGGTGTCCCCCAGGTAGCATCTGGCCATGGCCGAGCACTCGATGTGCCAGCCAGGCCGGCCCGGGCCCCAGGGCGACGGCCAGCTGGGCTCGCCGGGGCGGCTGGACTTCCAGAGCACGAAGTCTGCGGGGTCCTCCTTGCGCTGGTCCACCTCGATGCGCGCCCCGGCCAGACGCTCGTCCGGCGACTGGTGCGAAAGCTTGCCGTAGTCGGGAAAGGACGCGACGCGGAAGTAGACGTCGCCGTCCAGCGCGTAGGCGAGGCCCGCGTCCAGCAGGCCCTCGATGTGCGCGACGATCTCGGGCACGTGCTCGGTGGCCCGCGGCGACTCGTACGGCGGCTCCATGCCTAGCGCGGCCGCGTCCTCGCGGTACTGCGCGATGTAGCGCTGGGCGAGGTCCGGCACCTCGACCTGAAGCTCCTGCGCGCGCTGGATCATCTTGTCGTCCACATCGGTGAAGTTCTGGACGAGCTGGACTGCGAAACCCTGTCGGCGCAGAAAGCGCCCAAGGGTATCGAACACGATGAACGACCGGAAGTTCCCGATATGCAGGTGGTGGTAGACCGTCGGGCCGCAGGCGTAGATGCGCACGCGACCTGGCTCCAGCGGCACGAAGGGGCGTTTCTGCTGCGTCAGCGTGTCATAGAGACGTATCGATGTCGATGTCATCGTGTTCACCGCTTCCCTCCAGGACAGCGATCCGAGCCTCCAGGCGGTCGATCTGCGCCGTCATCCGCAAGACGGCCTCGGCCATCGGATCCGGCAGGTCCCCGTGCTGGAGATCGACGCCCTTGACCGGTCGTCCGCCAACCCGCACGATGCGCCCCGGAATCCCAACCACTGTACAGTCGGGCGGTACGGACTTCACCACCACGGCCCCGGCGCCGATCTTGCAGTCGTGGCCGATCGTGATCGCGCCCAGGATCCTGGCGCCGCAGGAGATCATCACGCGGTCGCCGATCGTGGGGTGCCGCTTGCCCTGCTCCTTGCCGGTGCCACCGAGCGTCACACCCTGGTACAACGTCACGTCGTCGCCGATCTCGGTAGTCTCTCCGATCACGACGCCTGTGCCGTGGTCGATGAAGAGGCGTCGGCCGATCCGGGCACCGGGATGGATCTCGATGCCCGTCAGGAAGCGCGCGAACTGGGAGATCGCGCGGGCCATGACGTAGTGGCGGCCACGATACAACCGATGGGCGGTCCGGTAGAACCAGAGCGCGTGGAGTCCCGGATAGGTGAGGATCACTTCCAGTGTACTCTTGGCGGCCGGGTCGCGCTCAAAGACGGTGCGAACATCCTCGCGCAGTGTCGCGAACACCGCGATTCCTCCCCCTGAAACGCACGCGGACCGTTCACGCCCAGAGGCGGTCGGTCCGCGGTTCCACTCTGCTTCCGACGGCAGGCCGTCGCTTAGGGGCCGTTCACGTGGCCCACTCCGGTGGCGGCTGGCGATCGCTCGCCGTCACGGCTCCCGGATGCACTTCACCGCCGGTGTCGCAGACGGCTTGCAGCCTCGGCCGTCTTCTCTGTGGCGATCCCCGGGCGGCTACTCTCTCCGTTCCTCGCCTTTGGTGCTTCATTGTGCCGTATGAAGACGTCCCGCGTCAACGCCAAACGGCCCGCGCGGCGCCACCCCGTCCACGTCTCGCGCCTAGCTTGCTGCAAGCGCTTGATCCCGACACGCCGGAACTACACGGCGTAAAGCGTGGCCACAGCCCAGGCCGCCACGCCATCTCCGCCGCCGAGCGGTCCGAGCCCTTCCGCGGTCGTGGCCTTCACGGAGACAGCCCCGGACTCCACCCCGAGCGCCTCGGCCAGGATTGCCCGCATACGGTCGCGATGGGGTCCCACCTTGGGATGCTCCAGCACGATCGTGCAGTCGGCGTTGCCGACCCGCAGGCCCTCGTCCCGCACCTTCGCCACCACCTGCCGCAGCAGCTCGACCGAATCGGCGCCGGCATAGGCGGGGTCGCCCGGGGGAAAGTAGTGGCCGATGTCCGGCAGCCCCGCCGCGCCAAGCAACGCGTCCATGAGCGCATGACAGACGACGTCGGCGTCGGAGTGACCGACGGCGCCGCGCTCCGCGGGGATCTCGACGCCCGCGACGACCAGGCGTCGGCCGGTCTCGAGGCGGTGCACGTCGAAGCCGTGTCCGACCCGAACGCCAAGGGTTCCGCGATCGAGCCGCGCGATGTCGTCCGGCGTCGTCACCTTGATGTTCTCCTCCTCGCCGTCGACGTAGGTCACCGAAGCCCCGAGGCGCAGGACGAGCTCTCCGTCGTCCGCGGCCTCAGGCGCACCGAGGTGCGCCCGTTCGAGCAGCTCCCTGTCGAACACCTGCGGCGTCTGCACCCGCCAGATGCCCTCCCGCGGCACGCTGCCGCCACCGGACGCCGGATCGCGATGGAGGGCGTCGTGCAGCGGCAGGCGCGGGACGACGCAGGGTCCTCCCGCGTCGAGCAGCCGACCCAGCAGGCGCTGGGACACCCTGGGGCGGGCAGCGTCATGAATGGCCACGCGTCCCACGCTCTTGGGCAGGGCGGCGAGTCCCTGGCGCACGGATGCGCTGCGGCTCGCCCCGCCCTGGACGACGAGCGTCGGCTTCGGGAACGTCAGGGCGAGCTCCTGCGCCGCCGCCAGATCCTCCGCCCGGACTACCAGGACGATGCCGTCGATTCCGGAGTTGAGCAGGAAAGGGCGAGCCGCCGACGCGATCAGCGGCTCGCCCTGCCAGGTGAAGAATGCCTTGCTGCGACCGAAGCGGATACCCGATCCGGCGCCAACGATCAGGCCGTATGTCTCAGGGCTGTGCCTGGAGTCGGTTGCCATTCTGCTCCTGCCGGTCGCCGAGGGATTTGGGCTTCGCGAAGATCATGCGGCCGGCGGAGGTCTGGAGCACCGATGTGACCAGGACCGCCAGGGTCTCGCCGATGAACTTCTTGCCGCCGTCGACGACGATCATGGTTCCGTCGTCCAGGTACGCTACTCCCTGGCCGATCTCCTTGCCTTCCTTGATGATGTGCACCACCATCTCCTCGCCCGGCAGCACGACCGGCTTGACGGCGTTGGCGAGTTCGTTGATGTTGAGCACCGGCACCTGCTGGAGGACCGCTACCTTGTTCAGGTTGAAGTCGTTGGTCAGGACCTTGCCCTCAAGCTGCTTCGTCAGCCGCAGGAGCTTCGAGTCTACCTCCATGTTGGGGTAGTCCTTGTCGCTGATCTGCACCGGAACCTGGAGTTCCTTCTGGATGTGGTTGAGAACGTCAAGCCCGCGCCGCCCGCGGTTGCGCTTGAGCACGTCCGCCGAGTCGGCGATGTGGCGGAGCTCGTCGAGGACGAATTGCGGCACCACGATCGGGCCCTCGATGAAGCCGGTTTCGAGGATGTCCGCGATGCGACCGTCGATGATCACGCTCGTGTCGAGGACCTTGGGCACGGACTTGCCATGGCCAGGCCGGCCAAGCCGGCTACGGGCCGGAGCCTCCGTGTCGCGGGACTCACGCTTGCGCGCCACGCCGACGCCGATGTAGGCGCCCACATAGCCGAAGAACACCGCGAACACGATCGGCAGGATGTTGCCGACGACCGGAATCGCGTTGAGGGGCGTCGTGAGCAGGAATGCCGCGAAGAACCCGAGGAGCATGCCCACGCCGCCGAACAGCAACTCATTCGCCGAGGCGCGCAGGACGCGCCCCTCCATGAACGTATTGAGACGAGCCACACCACGCTGCAGGCCCGTCGCCGAGAAGAAGCCGACAAAACCGCCCAGCGCTCCGAGCAGTAGAGCGGCGCCGATCTCCTGGTAGATGTCGAGGTGCACCGCTGACCCCAGCGCCTTGAACAGGTAGTACCCGAGCAAGAGCCCGATCACCAGCCCGGCTAGGGTCAGCCCGCCGCGCCACGGCGCTTTCATTCCGCGGTCACCTTCCCTCCGTAGAACTGATTATAGGAGATCGCCCGCAAGCCCCGCAAATAGAGAGCATCGACACACCCGCCTCCCTTGTCCGGTCGCGGCTAGGTTTGCCCATGCTGGCAGCTCGGATACACCGCTGCCACGATCTTACTCGTTTCCCTCGCCACTCCGCTCGCCGTGCGGGCGGGTCTGGTACGTGGCGTTTTGAAAGATTTTATTATAGTCTCTGTATCCTCCTTCCAGCAAGTACACGTCGAATGCTGCTCCCAGGGCGCGTTGACGGCCGTTTTGCTGGTCGGTATAATGGGGCCACCTTGGAGGAGGGGTCGAGCGGATGAAAGACCTCCTGTGCGATCAGTTCCAGGAGACCGTCGACGAGTGCCTCATCCGCCACAAGAACATTCTCGACACCGTATCCAAGCTCCAGGAGTCGGTCGCGCGGGTGAATCGCGCCGTGGCCAAGGCCGTGACGGATTGTGGCTGCGTGACGGTGCACGCCGAGCGGCACCCGATTCCCGAGGGCATCTCGTTGGAGCAGTTGCGTACGGTGCTGGATTCAGGCGTCAGAGGCCAACTCTGCGACAACTGCCGCGAGGTGGTCGAGGCGGAGGTCGGTCAGACGCTCTTCTACCTCACCGGCGTTCTCAACGCCGTCGACCTCAACCTGTACGATTGCCTGCTCAAGGAACAGAAGCGCATCTCGGCGCTCGGTATCTTCAATTTCTCCTGATTCTCCCGACCTGACCACGCAGGGAGCCCGGCGCAAGCCGGGCTCCCTTTTTGCCGAGGCCGGGCAATCTCAGCGCGCCACCTCCCGCATCCGCGCAAGGTGTCGTCTGATTGCGTGCGCCCTGGCCGTGCCGATCCCCTCCACGGCGTCCAGCTCCTCGATGCTCGCGCTCAGCAGGTTGCCGAGCGAACCGAAGCGCTGCGCGAGCTTGTCGGCCACCGGTGGGGGCAACCGCGGCACGCGCCGCAGCACCCTCAGCCCGCGCGGCTGCACGACCTGCTCCAGCTCGCCGGCCTGGCCGAGGCTCCTGGCGACGGCGCCCAGATCGAGCAGGGCCTCGGCGCTCCAGGCCGCGAGCTGCTCGCGCAGACCCCTGGCATGGTCGAGCGAGCTTTCGGCCGCGTAGTCCCGCAGCACGTAGAGAATCTCCTCCGAGAGCGAACGCGTCAGCTCGTGGAGCTGCATCGCCACCATGCGGCCTTCGCTCCCGAGCTCCTCGACGTAGCCCGCCACCTCACGTCCCAGGCGATCGAGCAAGGCAAAGCGCTGGACCGCCGAGGCGACATCGCGCAGGGTAGCCTCGCCCGAGAACTCCACGGCATCGAGTTCGGTGAGTTCTCCCACAAGGGCGATGCGCTGGCGCTCCAGGGCCTGCAGGGCCTGGTTCGCCCTGCCCAGCACCTGCGCCGCGTCGCGCAACACGTGGCGCAGGGTTCCCTGGTAGAGCGTGACCTGGTGGCGGCGCTGGGACACGGCGATCACCACCGCCCCGGTCTGGCGGCTCACCCTTTCAGCCGAGCGATGGCGGATCCCCGTCTCCACCGAAGGCACGCTGGGGTCTGGCACCAGCTGGACATTCGCGCGCACGATCCGCTTGGCGTCCGCCGCCAGGATGATGGCGCCGTCCATCTTGCTCAGCTCGTAGAGCGCCGCGGGGCTGAAGGCGCAGTCGATGTCAAAGCCGCCTGCGGCGAGGGCCAGCACCTCCGGCCCGTCGCCGAGCACCATGAGACCTCCCGTGCCCGCGTGAAGCACGTTCTCGATTCCCTCGCGCAGCGGCGTACCCGGCGCCACCTGACGCAGCAGCCGGTAGAGCCGTTCCTCGTCGCGCACCAAGGCCCTCCTTCAAAGCGCGCCCCCGCCAGCCTGCACGGCCGGCGGGGGCGCGCTGGGTCCCGTCTAGCCCACCGGCTGGCCTACGTCGGAATGGAAGTTCAGGCGGCCGTCCTCCCCGACGCTCACCGACACCTCTCTGCCACGCTGGACCTGGCCCGCAAGCAGGGCTTCGCTGAGCGGGTCCTCGAGCAGGCGCTGGATCGCCCGGCGCAGAGGACGGGCTCCGTAGATCGGGTCGTGACCCTCGCGCGCGATCAAGGCGTATGCGTCATCGGTGAGCTTGATGTGTACGTCCTGCTCGTCGAGCCGCTTGGCGACCGCGCCGACCAGGATGCGCACGATCTTCTCCAGCTCCTCGTCTCCCAGCGAGTGGAAGACGATGATGTCGTCGATGCGGTTGAGGAACTCCGGCCGGAAGGTGTGCTTCACCTCGTCCAGGATGCGCTCGCGCATCTTCTCGAACTGTTCGCTCGCGTCCGGGGCGGACCTAAAGCCGATCCCAGCGTCCTGACGCATGCGCTCGGCGCCGACGTTCGACGTCATGATCACGACGGTGTTGCGGAAGTCCACGTGACGGCCCGTCGCCTCGGTCAGGCGGCCCTCCTCGAGCACCTGCAGGAGGATGTTGAACACTTCGGGGTGCGCCTTCTCGATCTCGTCGAGCAGCACGACGGAGTACGGCCGGCGGCGCACGGCCTCGGTGAGCTGGCCACCCTCCTCATACCCGACATAGCCTGGCGGAGCGCCGACGAGCCGCGAGACGGTGTGACGCTCCATGTACTCCGACATGTCGATCGTGACCATCGCGTCCTCGTCCTCGAACAGCGCCTCCGCCAGCGCCCGCGCGAGTTCCGTCTTGCCGACACCCGTGGGTCCGAGGAAGATGAACGAGCCGATCGGTCGCTTCGGGTCCTTGAGGCCCGCCCTTGCGCGGCGGATCGCCTTGGCGACCGCGGTGACCGCCTCGTCCTGCCCGACCACCCTGCGGTGCAGCTCCTCCTCGAGGTGCAGGAGCCGCTCGGACTCCTCCATCTGCAGGCGCTTCACCGGCACGCCGGTCCACGAGGCCACGATTCCCGCGATGTCCTCGGCACCCACCACGAGCTTATTCGCGACCGTCTGCTGCTCCCACTCTTCCTTCATCTTGTCGAGCTGTTCGCGAGTCTGCTGCTCCTGGTCGCGCAGGCGGGCCGCCTTCTCGAACTCCTGCGCGCCGATCGCGGCCTCCTTCTCCTTGCGCGTCTCCTCGAGCTTGACCTCGATCTTCTTGAGGTCCGGCGGAGCCACGAAGGAGCGCAGACGCACCCGCGACGCCGCCTCGTCGATCAGGTCGATCGCCTTGTCCGGGAGGTAGCGGTCCGACACGTAGCGATCGGAGAGGCGTACGGCGGCCTCCAGGGCCTCGTCCGCGATCTCCACCCGGTGGTGCGCCTCGTAGCGGTCCCTGAGGCCGCGCAGGATCTCCACCGCCTCTTCCGGCGACGGCTCCTCCACCATGATCGGCTGGAATCGGCGCTCGAGGGCGGCGTCCTTCTCCACGTGCTTGCGGTATTCGTCGAGGGTCGTCGCCCCGATGCACTGCAGCTCGCCGCGGGCGAGCGCGGGCTTGAGAATGTTGGACGCGTCGATGGCGCCCTCGGCAGCGCCGGCGCCCACGATCGTGTGCATCTCGTCGATGAACAGGATCACGTTGCCGGCGTGCCGGATCTCGTCCATGACCTTCTTCAACCGGTCCTCGAACTCGCCGCGATACTTCGACCCGGCGACCAGCGCTCCAAGGTCCAGCGTCACGACGCGGCGGTCCTTCAGGGTCTCCGGAACCTTCCCGGCGACGATCAGCTCCGCAAGGCCCTCGGCGATGGCGGTCTTGCCCACGCCAGGCTCCCCGATCAGCACCGGGTTGTTCTTGGTGCGCCGCGAAAGGATCTGGATAACCCGCTCGATCTCCTTCTCACGGCCGACGACGGGATCCAGCTTGCCCTCCTCGGCCAGCTGGTTCAGGTCACGGCCGAACTGGTCCAGAACCGGCGTCTGGCTGCGCTGGCGCTGTTTCTGCGGCGCGGCGCCCTGCGTGGGCACGCCGAGCTGCTGGATCACCTGCGCCCGGACGCGATCGAGGTCCGCACCCAGGTTCAGCAGCACGCGCGCGGCGACGCCCTCGCCCTCGCGGATCAGGCCGAGCAGGATGTGCTCGGTGCCGATGTAGTTGTGGCCGAGGTGGCGGGCCTCCTCCGCGGAAAGCTCCAGCACCACCTTCTTGGCGCGCGGCGTCAGGCCGATGTCGCCCTCCGCGGGCGTCGAGCCGCGGCCGATCACCTTCTCGACCTCCGCCCGCACCTTCTCGAGGCTGACGCCCATCGACAGCAGCGCCTTGGCTGCGATGCCGTCCCCCTCGCGGATCAGGCCGAGCAGCAGATGCTCGGTGCCGACAAAGTTGTAGTTCAGGCGACGCGCTTCCTCCTGCGCAAGCAGCAAGGCGCGCTGGGCACGCTCCGTAAACCTCTGGTACATGCTAGATACCCTCCTTCTGCAGCCGCTCGCGGATGAGGCGGGCGCGAGACGCCCGTTCTTCCATGGTCTGCAAGTCGTGGCCCATCGTGCGCGTGAGGAATCCGGGAAGCGCCGTGACGAGCATTTCGTTGACCGCCTCCGCGGAGACCTGCAACATGCCCATCTCGACACCGAGGCGAAGCTCCGAAAGAAGCTGCATGGCCTCCTCGCCGCCCAGGAGCTGGGCATAGCGGAGAACGCCCAGCGCGCGGTAGACGCGGTCCTGCGTCTGCTGCAGCGCCTGCTCCTTGAGCATACGGCGCGCCGCGCGCTCCTGTTCGATGATCTGCTGCGCCGCGCGTTCGATGGACGCCGCCACTTCTTCCTCCGCCTGGCCGAGCGTGATCTGGTTCGAGATCTGGAACAGGTCGCCGGCGGCTTCGGTACCTTCACCATACAGGCCGCGCACCGCGAGGCCAAGTTTGGGCAGCACCTGCAGCAGCTGCGCGATGCCGCGCGTACGGACAAGCCCGCCAAGATGTAGCATGACCGAAATGCGCAGCCCGGTACCCACGTTGGTCGGACAAGCGGTCAGATAGCCGAGCTCCGGCGTGAACGCGTAGTCCAACGCGTCCTCGAGCCGGTCGTCGGCCTGGAGCGCCTCATCGAGCGTCGCGCGCACCGCCAGGCCGGGACGGAACGCCTGCAGGCGCAGGTGGTCCTCCTCGTTCACCATCAGGCTGAGACCCTCGTCGTCCCGCACCGCCAAGGCCGCCTGCTCGGGCTCCTGCATCTGCTGCGGGCTGATCAGGTGCTTCTCCACCAGCACTTGGCGGTCGACCGGGGAGAGGTCCGCGAGCTTGACGAAGGACCAGCCGGTGCCGAAACCCTGCACCGCCGCTTGCACGCGTCCCAGCACCTGTGCCGCCACCTCGGGCGTCAGCCGGCCCGGGAACGCGAAGCCCTCAAGGTTGCGCGCCAGCCGTGCGCGACTGGAGACGACGACGTCCGCCATCTCGCCGCGGCCGCTCGTCCAGGCGCTACGCGGTGTCGCGAGGTGCTCGCCGATCTGCATCCGGCCTACCCCCCTTCCGACTCGAGCTGCTTGATCTCGTCGCGCAGGCGAGCCGCCTGCTCATACTCTTCGCGCGCCACCGCCTGTTGGAGGTCGCGGCGCATGGTCTGGAGCTTGCGATCCCGCTCGAACGCGCCGCCGCGCCGCAGCGGCAGCTTGCCGCGGTGTTCCGTGGTGCCGTGCAGGCGCCGCAGGAGCGGTTCGAGCTCGGAGCGGAAGTGCGCGTAGCAACTGGGACAGCCGAGCCGCCCCGTCTCCCGGAACTCGCTGAAGCGGAAGCCGCAGCTCGGGCAGCGCGTCTCCTTTTCGGTCTGCAGCGTCTGGCCCTGGCCCGCGAAGTTCGCGAGAAGACTCTGCAGCAAGGCTGCCGGGTTCGCGAGCATGTCGATCTCGCCCGACTCCTGCGCGCACTGCGCGCAGAGGTGCGCCTGCTCGACCTGTCCCTGCACGATCCTGGTCACATGCACCGTCGCCGGCCGAAGACCGCAACTCTGGCACTGCATGTCCTTCACCCCTCGTCACTGAGCGCAAGCAGGGCCGACGCAAGACAGCGCGCCCGCACCACGTCGCGCGCCGGCAGGGGCAGCCCGATCGCCTCGCGGCGCGTCAGGGCCTGCAGCATGGCCGCCTCGCGACCCGTAAGCAATCCCGCGTCCCGGCAGCGCGCGATCAGCGCGTGCGCGGGTGCCTGCGCGATGCCGTCCGGTTGCGCCCGCAGCGCCGCCGCGATGCGGCTGAGCTCAGGTTGGGCAGCCCGGCGCACGCGGATATATCCTCCGCCACCGCGCCGGCTCTCGGTCAGGAACCCCCGCTCAGGCGTGAAACGCGTCGCGAGCACGTAGTTGATCTGCGACGGCGCGCAACCGTACTGGCGCGCCAACTCGACGCGCTGCACGGCGATCTCCCCCGCGACGGCGAGCTGCGCCAGGATGTGGCGCTCGATCGCGTCCGCCAGCGTGAGCGACACGGCCGCACCCCCGATCAAGGTTTCTGACTTTCCCTGACCTTATTATAGGATGCGGCGATTGGTTGTAAAGCCCTACTACGTTATTCCTTCACCAGCACAAGACAATGCAGGTAGTCGGTCTCGGGGATCTCGATGCGCACCGGGTGGTCGACGTCGGCCCCGTAGACGCCAAGGACCCGTCCGGAAAAACCGGCGTCGGCCGCCGCCGCGCGCACGGCACCCCTGAAGTCGTCCTCCGACACGGCGTGCGAGCAGGACGCCGTACAGAGGATGCCGCCCGGGGGCAGAAGACGCATGGCGCGAAGGTTGATTTCCTTGTAGGCGCGCAAGGCGGCGGGGAGATGGCTGCGTCCGCGGGCGAAGGGCGGCGGGTCGAGCACGACAAGATCGAAGCGCTCCCGCCGCTGGCTCAGGGAGCGCAGCGCGTCGAAGGCGTTCTCCTCCCGAGCGTCGATCGTGACGGCATTGCGTTCCGCGTTGCGCTCGAGCGCCGCGATGGCCTCGCTCGAACTCTCGATGGCCATGACCTGCGCTGCGCCGCCTCGCGCCGCGTGCAGCGCGAAGCCCCCCGTGTAGGAGAAGACGTCGAGGACGCGCCGCCCGGCGCTGAGTGCGCCCACCCGAAGGCGGTTCTGACGCTGGTCGAAGTAATGGCCCGTCTTCTGGCCGCCGAGGAGATCGACGAGATAGACGACCCCCTCCTCGTGCACCTCCACCGGACCCTTGGGCGGATCGCCCGCCAGCATGCGCAGTTCGAGACCCAGGCCCTCATGCTGCCTGCTCGGCGACACCGCCCGCAGCACGACGCCCTCCGGCCCGAGCGCCCTGATCTCGTCGAGGAGCCAGGGCAGGAGCACTTCCTGGGCGCCGAGGGTGTCCGGGCTGACCACCGCGTATCCACCCATCACCTCAAGCACGAGACCCGGCAGGCCGTCGGCCTCCGCGTGCACGAGTCGCAGGTCCGACACATCCGGCAGATCCCGGCGACGCCCGGCCACCGCCGCGTCGAGGCGCTCCTTCGCCCACCGGGCGTCCGGCTCGCGCTCGCCGCGGGTCAGGATGCGCA
>JAJZIE010000059.1 GCA_021810725.1 Bacillota bacterium
GCGCACCGTCAGGGCTCTTGCGCGTGCGCTACGACCTTGAGCGCCGGGGCGTCGACGAACGGGTCGCCGAAGAGGCGATCGCCGCGGTCGACGATCTGGAGCGGTGCAAGGCGGCTCTCTCGTCCTACCTCGGGCGTCACGGTCGCCCGACAGACCTTAGGGGCGTGGCGAGAATCGTCGGCTACCTGGCCCGCCGGGGCTTCACGGAGGAGTCGGTGCGGCAGAGTCTCGCGGAGCAGGGGATCGACCCCGGGTGGCAGGACGCTTGACGGTACCGCGGTGCTCTGTAAGAATCGCATTAGAGTGCGGTTTCCAGAGCTGGGCAAGACCTGGCTTCTTTCACGCGGATAGATGGACAGAGAGAATCGGGTCGCATGCGTGCGGCTCGAGCGGGGGTGGACCACACGAGCGCCTGGGAGATCATCCTCCTGGTCGTGGTGGTCGCCGTCGTCGCAGGTGTAGTCGGCTATTTCGTGCGACGCGGATACGCGGAAGGCGGCTTCCGGGCGGCGGAGGATGCAGCCCGGCGCATCCGTGAAGAGGCGCAGCGCAATGCAGAGGCGCACCTGCGCGAGGCGATCCTGCAGGCCAAGGAGGAGGCGCACCGGCTTCGCAGCGAAGCCGAGCGCGACATTCAGCAGCAGCGGCAAGAGGTTCAGGAGATCGAACGCAGGCTCATTCAGCGGGAGGAGGGCCTCGACCGGCGCAGCGAGCAGCAGGACAGGCGTCAGGACGCCCTCGAGGCGGACGAGCGTCAGCTTGATCGTGACCGCCAGCAGGTCGAGGAGATCCGCGTGCGGGCGCTCGGCGAACTCGAGCGCATGGCCAACCTGACGGCCGACGAGGCGCGCAAGCTGGTGCTCGCGCAGGTGGAGCAGGAGATGAGCCGCGAGATCGCGGTGCGCATCCGCGAGACCGAGCAGCGCGCCAAGGAAGAGGCCGAGAAGCGGGCGCGCAACATCATCGCGCTGGCCGTCCAGCGCTACGCGGCCGACCACGTGGCCGAGTCCACGGTGTCGGTGGTGGAGTTGCCGTCGGACGACATGAAGGGACGCATCATCGGACGCGAGGGCCGCAACATCCGGGCGCTCGAGAACGCCACCGGTGTCGACCTGATCGTCGACGACACGCCGGAGGCGGTGTTGATCTCGGGCTTCGACCCGATCCGCCGCGAGATCGCCCGCATCGCCCTCGAGCGACTGGTCCAGGATGGCCGCATCCATCCCGCCCGCATCGAGGAAGTCGTCGAGAAGGTCAAGAAGGAGATGGAGGACCGCATCCGCGAGGAGGGCGAGCAGGCCTGCTTCGACGTCGGCGTGCACAACCTCCATCCGGAGCTGGTCAAGCTCCTGGGGCGGCTGCGCTACCGTACGAGTTACGGCCAGAACGTGCTCAAGCACTCGGTGGAGGTGGCGCTGGTCGCCGGCATGATTGCCGCCGAGCTCGGCGCCGACATCCAGGTGGCGAAGCGCGGTGGCCTGCTGCACGACATCGGCAAGGCGCTCACGCACGAGATGGAGGGCACGCACCTCGAACTCGGTATCGACCTCCTGCGCAAGTACAAGGAGCCGCAGACCGTGATCTGGGCCATGGAGGCCCACCATGGCGGCGAGCCCCACTCGGTCGAGGCGGTCATCGTGACGGCCGCCGACGCCATCTCGGCGGCGCGGCCGGGCGCGAGGCGCGAGAGTCTCGAACTCTACGTCAAGCGTCTGCGCAAGCTCGAGGAGATCGCGGATTCCTTCGACGGCGTAGAGAAGACCTACGCCATCCAGGCCGGCCGCGAGATTCGCATCATCGTCAAACCGGACAAGGTGGACGACCTCCAGGCCGTGCGCATGGCCCACGACATCGCCCGCAGGATCGAGCAGGAGCTGACATACCCGGGCCAGATCAAGGTCGCGGTGGTTCGCGAGACGCGCGCCGTCGACATCGCGAAGTAGGGTAACGAACGGCGGGGGGCGGTCTATGGCCGGCCCCCGCCTTTGTGGAGGAGGGCGGCCGCTTGTCGTCGCTGGAGCGCTTCGTCTCCAATACGGACCGGGACGTGTACGCGATCTTCAACCTGCCCGAAGAAGTGATCGCCGTCATCTTCGCCTATGTCTCGCGCAGCCCGCGCTCGTTCCGTGAGAATCTCGAGCGCCTGCTGGCCGGGGACGAGGGCGACATCGGAGCTTTCGGCGCCGGGGCGGGCATGGTGGCGGCGACGCAGGCGGCGGCCACGGCGTCCGCCTTCCACGAGCGCTGGGTGGTGAACTACGGACACGCCTCCGTCGCGGAGCACGCGACCGTCCACCTGGGCGTGGAGCGCGTGTCGCGGCTCGCGTCGGCGGCGCTCGAGCTGGCGAATCCGTTCTTGAGCTTCACGGAATATTCGCAGCGGTACCAGGGCCCACAGCGGGGCGCCTACTACCGTCCCGAGCTCAAGACGGCCGAAAGGGACCTCTACGACCGGACCGTGGATAGCCTCTACGACAGCTACCTCGCCATCCGCGAGGCCATCATGCGTCACCTGGCGGCGGAGGGCGGTCTCGATCTCGCCGACGAGAAGACGGCCCGCCGCCTCGAGCGGCTCGCGTTCGAGGACGCCCGCTACGCCTTGCCGCTCGCGACCTTGACCAACCTTGGCGTGTCAGGCAACGCGCGCGCCTTGCGCGATGCCATCGTGCTGCTGCGCTCTTCGCCCCACGCGGAGGAGGTCGCCCTGGGCGAGGCCTTGCTCGAGGAGGCCAAGGTGGTGGTGCCGACGCTCCTGCGCCACGCCGACCCGGCCGAGGCGGTTCGCCGCCGCCCGCTGGGCGGCCAGCCGCGCCACGAGGCGACGACGCCCGTGCGGCTGATCGGCACCGTGCCGAACGGCGCCGCGCTGAGGCGCCTCGCCCAGGCCGTGCGCCCAGGCGAGGATCTGACGCACCGCACCGACCGCGAACTGCTCGACATCGCCCAGTCCATCACGCCGTACGGGCCGTACGACACGCCCCCTGCCGCCTATCACCTTCTGCGCTACGACGTGCAGTTCGACGTCTCCGAGGCCGCGTGGCACCAACTCCTGCGCCACAGCCGCCGCATCGACTTCACCTGGTCCGAGCCCGGATTCTCCGGCGGCATCGTCGTACCGCCGCTTGTGCGGGCCGCCGGCGCCGAGGGTATTCTGATGGAGGCGGCGGAGCGGGTGGCCGCGGCGTCGAGAGATCTGGGCCTGAACCACCCCGCGAGCCGCTACCTGGTGCTGAACGCCCACCGGCGCTCGATCCTCGCGTCGCTCGATCTCGCGGAGGTCTGCCACTTCGTGCGCCAGCGGGCCAAGCCCGACGCCCAGTGGGAGATCCGCCAGGCCGCTGGGCTCCTGCATGGCCTGGTGCAGGGGGTGCATCCTTTCGCGTGGTTGCCGGAGCCTGAAGGAGGTAACTGATTGCGCATCTTGATGGTCGGCGATGTCTGCGGCAGGCCAGGGCGCTCAATCCTGCGCGAGCAACTGGCCGGCCTGCGGCGCAGCCACGGCGCCGACCTAGTCGTGGTCAACGGGGAGAACGCCGCCGCGGGCTTCGGCATCACGCCGTCGGTCTATGAGGAACTGCTGGCGGCGGGCGCCGACGTGGTCACCTTGGGCAACCACACGTTCGACAAGAAGGAGGCCATGGCGCTTCTTGACGAGGAGCCGCGCCTCCTGCGCCCGCTGAACTACCCGCCCGGCGCGCCTGGCCGCGGCGCGGCGGTGGTGGAGGCGGGGGGATGCCGCGTGCTCGTCATGAACGCCATGGGGCGCGTCTTCCTGCCGATCCTGCTCGACGACCCGTTCCGCGCGGTGGACGCTGAGCTCGAGGCCCACAGCGGCCGCTACGACGTCGCATTCCTCGACTTCCACGGCGAGGCGACCTCCGAGAAGGAGGCCATGGGCTGGTACCTCGACGGCCGCGCGGCGGCGGTCGTCGGCACGCACACGCACGTGCAGACGGCGGACGAGCGCATCCTGCCGCAAGGCACGGCCTACATCACCGATGTCGGCATGACCGGCCCCGCCGACTCCGTGCTCGGCATGGACAAGGACGCCATGGTGCAGCGGATGCTGCGGCAGTTGCCCACCCGTTTCGAGGTGGCGGAAGGAAGGCGCCAGATCAATGCCGTAGTCGTGGAGGTGGATCGGGAGTCGGGACAGGCCAGGGAGGTGCAGCGGATCTTCATCCGCGAATAGAGTTGAGCAGTGCCTTTATTGCCGATGCCCATTGCGACACGCTGATGCTGCTGACGGGGGACCATCCTGCGGCAAAGAGCCTTTGCGAACCTATGCCGGGTCACATGGACCTGCCACGCCTGCTTGAGGCGAGGGTGGGTCTTCAGTTTTTCGCCCTGTTCACGACCCCGTCGCACGATGCCGGCGCCAACCTTCGGCGCATCCTCGAGATGATCACGCAATTCCACCGCTCCGTGGCCGAGAGCGAGGGCCGCCTCAGGCCGGTGCTGACGTCGGGCGACGTAGATCCGCAGGAGGGAACGGTCGGGGGGCTCCTCGCCATCGAGGGCCTGAGTTCCATCGGCGGCTCGGTCGAAGTGCTGGAGGCCTTGCACCGGCTCGGTGTGCGCAGCGCCATGCTCACCTGGAACGAGCGCAACGACCTGGCCGACGGCGCCCTGGAGCAGACGTCGGGCGGCGGCCTCAGTTCGGCCGGCCGGCGGATCGTCCAGGCGATGCAGCGGCTGCACATGGCGCTCGACGTCTCGCACCTCGGCGAGCAGGGCTTCTGGAGCCTCCTCGAGGCCAGCGAGGGGCCCATCATCGCTTCGCACTCCAACGCGCGCGCCGTGCACGACCACCCGCGCAACCTGCGCGACGAGCAGCTCAAGGCGCTCGCGGCCCGCGGGGGTGTCGTCGGGATGAACTTCTACACGCAGTTCCTGGTGCCCGAGGGGCCGGCGACGCTCGACGACCTCTTGCGGCACATCCGCTACATCGCCGATCTCATTGGCCCTGAGTATGTCGGTCTCGGTTCCGACTTCGACGGCATCTCGGCCTGGCCCGAGGGGCTGGGCGGCGTGCAGGATTACGGCAACCTCCGGTCCGCCCTGAATGCGGCCGGCTTCAGCGATGCCGAGAGCGAAGGCATCCTGGGGGGCAATCTCCGCCGGGCGCTGCGCAAGGTCTTGGCCTAGAAAGGAAGCTCGACCATGGAATTCGCATGGCAGACGGGGTCGGTGGCGGCGTTCTCGGGTGATGCGGTCGTCGCGTTCGCCTTCTCGGACGGAGCGCTCGATGGAGCTCTCCGGGACCTGGACAGCGCATGCGGGGGCGCACTGGGCCGCGTGTTTGGCACGAAAGCCTTCAAGGGAGAGTTCGGGGACATCTTCGTCGCACCGCTGCGCGGCGGCGAGCAGTTGGGGATCCTCGTTGGCCTCGGTCCCAGGGCTGAGGCTGGGCCCTTCCAGTTGAGGCGGGCCGCCCTGCAAGGGGTGCGCAAGGCCCAGAGCATGGGCTCTGCGCAGGTCGCGATCGCGGTGGCGGAGCACGCGCCCTCGGGCGCCATGGCTGCTGCGGAAGCGGCGCTGATCGGTGGAGCCGCTGGCGCCTACCGCTTCCGGCGCTACAAGTCCGGGGCGGTGGAGACCGGCGTCGAGCGGCTGACGGTCATTACGTCCGCCGCCGTCGACGCGCCGGCGCAGAGCAGGGCCGCCGCGATCGCCGAGGGCGTTGCCATCGCGCGGGAACTGGTCGACACGCCGCCCAACGACAAGACTCCGGACCTCCTCGCCAAGACGGTGGCAGAGATCGCGCAGCGCTCGGGGCTCGCCTGCGAAGTGATTACCGCGGATCGCCTGCGCGAGATGGGAGCCGGTGGCATCCTGGCGGTCGGGAGGGGCTCGGCGCATCCGCCGGCGATGGTCGTGCTGCGGCACGACGGGGGCGAGGGCCCCTGGCACGGCTTCCTCGGCAAGGGCATCACGTTCGACTCCGGCGGCCTCGACCTGAAGACGCAGGACGGCATGTTCACCATGAAGAGCGACATGGCCGGCACGGCGGCGGTGGTCGGAGCGATGCACGCCCTGGGCCGCATCGGCGTCAAGGGACGCTAC
Organism: Bacillota bacterium; assembly: GCA_021810725.1. Lineage (GTDB taxonomy): Bacteria > Bacillota > Sulfobacillia > JAJZYS01 > JAJYTV01 > JAJZQO01. Next base: position 6,067 of record JAJZIE010000059.1, read on the forward strand.
ATCGGAGTGCTGGCGCTGGCGGAGAACATGACGGGAACGGGTGCCTACCGTCCTTCCGATGTGCTGCGCATGCTCTCGGGCGATACCGTCGAGGTCTCGAACACCGACGCCGAGGGCCGCCTGGTCCTGGCGGACGGGCTTGCGCTGCTGCGCCGGGAAGGCGTCCAGGACGTCATCGACCTGGCGACGCTCACGGGCGCGATCGTCGTGGCGCTCGGCACCCATCGCTCCGGCCTCTTCGCCAACGATGACGAGCACTCGGCCGCCGTGCTCGCCGCCGCCGACCTGGCCGGCGAGCGCTACTGGCGCATGCCGATCGATCCTGAGCACAAGGAGGCCCTGAAGAGCTCGATCGCCGACACCAAGAGCACGGGCGGACGCGCTGGCGGCTCCTCGACCGCCGCGGCCTTCCTCGCGCGCTTCGCCGCGGACACGCCCTGGGCACACCTCGATATCGCCGGAGCGGCCTACCGCGACCAGCCGGGCGATGCGGGCCCAGGCGCCACCGGCGTCGGCGTCGAAACCCTCGTCCGCTTCGCCACCAAGGGGTGAGCACGCCCTTGCGGGCCGACCTGCAGCTTCATTCGACCGCCTCGGACGGGCTCTTGACCCCCGAGGAACTGGTCGCGGCCCTGCGCAGGGCGGACGTGCAGGTGGCGGCGCTCACCGACCACGACACGTGCAACGGCTATCCGGCCTTCGCCGCAAGTGCGGCGAAGGCCGGCATCGTCCCCGTCTGCGGCGCGGAGATCGCCGCGGAGCAGGACGGTGAGGAGGTGCACCTTCTGAGCTATTTCAGGGAGCCGCCGCAGGGCCGGTACCAGGAACTCCTGCTCCGCCTCTCGGGCGAGCGGAGAGAACGTGCGAGGGAGATGCTGCGGCGGCTGCGCGAGATCGGTTTCCCGCTAGACGAGCAGGAGGTGCTCGGACACGCGCAGCCCGGCCGCCCGCACGTCGCGCGGGCGATGGTCCGGGCTGGGGCCGTCCGGGATGTCAAGGAAGCCTTCGCGACCTATCTCTCGCCGGGGGGACCGGGCTATGTCGGCCGTTACCGGCCCGAGGCGGCCGACGTGATCGGTGCCGCCCATGCGGCGAACGGGTTCGTGAGTCTGGCGCACCCGATGCGCTATCGGCGGGCACCGATCGAGGAACTCGCCCGGGCGGGGATCGATGCCGTCGAGATCGTCCACCCCAGCGCGAGCCCGCAGGAAGGTCTGGACATCGCCGAGGCTGCAGCCGGGTTTGGCGTCCCGATGGTCACGGGCGGCAGCGACTTCCACGGCAAGCCGGACGATCCTCCGCTCGGCACGTACGTGCTGGTCGGAGAAGCGCTGCAGCGCTTTCTCGCGCGGCTTGGCGCATGAGGGAAGGCCGGCCATCGTAGGCTAACTCTGGTGATGGCATGGACAGGGAGGCAGAGATCACGCGTCTGCGCGGGACCGTGGCACGCCTCAGGCGCAGCCGCACTCTACTGCTGCGCCTGCTGGAGGAGTCCCTGCGCGAGCAGGAATCGCTGCGGCAGCGCCTCGCGGCCGAGGCGCGCTTGTCGAACGTAAGACAACTGCCGCCACGATCGGCGCAGGACCGGGGTTCGGTGCCTTAGAAGCACGCTCTCCGAGGTGTGGACATGTCGGAGAGGACGATCGGACGGGCTGAACTGGTCCGCCAGCTCGGCGTGTCGCCGCGGCTAGTACGCGAACTCCTGAGGCAGTACCATGGCTGGCTGAGCCAGCCCGACGCAGGCCGATTCACGGCCCTGGACCTCGCCCGCCTGCAGATCGCGGCACGCGGCAGGGTGGCAGGGCGTGCGGCCAAGGAAATCGAGAGTCAGCTGCTCGCGACGCGACGGCGCGGCGAAGCGGTGCCCCTGGCGGCAGATGGTCCGCCAGCGACGGAAGCCCAGGCCGCCGGCGAGGCCGCCGCGGCCCAGGAGGCCGTCGAGCCGGGCTCGGCGCCCGCGCCCGAGGGACCGATCGCCGCCGAACTGCAGCGTCTGCACCAGACGCTCTCCGAGAGCGCCGAAAGGGAACGGAAGGACCGCGATCGCATGCTCACGGCCCTGATGCGCACCCAGCAGGAGGTCGCCCATCTTCGCGAGGAACTCGGCACCTATCGCTCGCGACGTCAGCGCAAGCGTGGACTCATGCGTTGGTTTCGCGGCTGATGCGCTCTCGGCGCATGCGCTCGAACGAGACCACGTGGCCCTGACGCATCGGCAGGGCGTCGTCCGGGGAACGGCGCGCCCGCAGGAAGGCCGCCGAGTTCAGGAAGCTGAAGGCCGCCTTGCCGTGGCGATGGACAAGCTCCTCGCCGCGGGCCAGGAGAAGCCGGATCAGGTCCTCGCGGGCAGCCCAGGGCAGCTGCTCGAACTCGCGTTGGTACACGCTCAGCGAGAGGATGGCCCGCACCGTGTCCTCCACATGGTGCAGCTCGTGCGGCAGGCTCACCTCCCGCACCTCCACGTCGACGTAGCCGAGCTCGTGCAAGAGGTCGCCCGCCTCCTGCATGGTGATGAAACGGCGGTCGGTAAAGCCGCTTTCCTTTGGGTGCTGCATCATGCGCTGGAGCGGCGCGATCCACTCGGCAAAGGCGGGAACCCGCTTGAGATCCCAGGGCAGGCTCCAGAACATGCTGACGTGACCGCCGGGAACGAGGAGGCGGTGGGCTTCCGCCAGGGCCTGCCGCGCGTCGGTGAAGTGCAGGGCGAGGCTGCCCACCACCGCGTCGAACGAACCGTCCTCGAACGGCACCTGCTCCGCGCGACCGAAGAGGAAACGGACGTTGCGGATGCCGCCTTCGCGCACCCGGCGCCTCGCGACCAGCGTCATCTCGGGCGACGGGTCCATCGCGTAGACGATCCCGGTCTCGCCGACCCGACCCGCCAGGCCTGCCTCGACCGTAAAGAGGCCGGTGCCCGATCCGATCTCGAGGACGCGGCTGCCGGGCTCGATGCGACTGAACTCCAGGAAGTCCCGGCGCCTCTCGGGCACGGAGGGCACCAGTTTGTCGAAGATGTGGTCGTAGTCGGCCCCTTGTTCGTCGAAGTGGGCGATGTAGAGGGCCTGGACGCGCCGGCTGAGGAATCCGGCGTCCCGCAGCGCCCTCGAGAGGTCTACAAGACGCTCGCGGCCCCGCGGGGTCGTCTGGATGAAGCGGACGCCGTCCCGCAGCACGATCTCGCAGGTGCCGAGCGCGAGCATCACGCTCAGTTCGTTGTCGAGAGGCCGCTCCACCCATGGGCGATGCAGGCGGCCGGTCATGAAGTCATCCTCGCGGACGCCGCCGAAGTATTCGATGGCCAGCAGGTCCTCGTAGGCCAGGACGGAAAGAGCCGCCCGCACGAATGGCCCCACGCCGTGTACGTCGGCGAACTCCGCGAGCTCGCCGAACAGTCGATGGATGCCATCCGCATCCGGCACCCTGGGCAGGCCTTCGTAGACACCGCGCATGCATGACGTCGAAAGGGCCGCGGTCCTCAGCACGTCGTGGACCATGTCGCCGTAGATGGGCAAGATACCGAGACTGCGCGCCTTCTCCTGTATCGTCCAGTACTGGGAGAGGAACGCCGCGACATGCTCCTCCAGGGCGAACTCCGCGCGCGGGTCCAGGTCGCGCTCCGTGATCGCCCCCAGCCAGGGGTCGAAAAACACCGCCTGTTCAAGCAGAAGACGGAGATCTTCGGTGACGTCGGGCAGATCCAACGTGGTCAACGGGTCAACCTCCGCAGGAAGTTTCGATATCGGCAGCGACCTTCCTACAAGCACCAGAAGGACACGACCGCGCAAGCCAGAAAAGACTAGAGTCCACGCATACCATTCCCGGGGGGAAAGCATGCGCCGACGCTGCAAATTCGGACTCCTCGGCGCAGCCCTGCTCCTGCTGATCGCCCAGGCTCCCCCCGCCGCGGCCGCGGCGCCGGCGGGCCCGCGTGGGATCGCTGCCAGTGGCTACGAGCTGATTGACTTTCAGACAGGCCAGGTCCTGCTGGCGCACAATCCGAACCTGAGGCTGGCGCCCGCGTCGACGACCAAGATCATGACCGCTCTCCTCACCGTGATGCAAGGGCATCTCGGACGTGTTGTGCGCGTTTCGAAGCAGGCCTACGGCGTCGAGGGGTCGAGCGCATACCTGGTGCCGGGTCAGCGTCTGACGCTACGGGACCTCCTGTACGGGCTTCTGCTGGTCTCCGGCAACGATGCGGCGGTCGAGCTGGCGATCGCGGACAGCGGTTCGGTGCCGGCGTTCGTCGCGCGCATGAACGGCGAGGCGAAGGCACTTGGCGCTAGCCACACGACCTTCCTCAATCCGGACGGTCTCTATCTGCCTGGGCACAAGACGACGGCCCACGACCTGGCCCTCTTTACGCGCGCAGCCCTGACGTACCCGACCTTCCGCACGATCGACGGCGCCAAGTCTTTCTACTTTCCCGGTGTGCCCAAGCCGTACACCTTAGTAAACCAGAACATCCTGCTCTGGAACTATCCCGGGGCGATCGGCGTCAAGATCGGGTACACCATCCAGGCCAAGCAGTCGATCGTCGCTGCCGCGACGCGGGGCGGCGTGACGCTTATCGCGGTTGCCTTGCACTCCGATTACACGCACATGTGGCAGGACCCGCAGACGCTTCTGAACTGGGGTTTCGCGCACTTTCACACTCTGCAGCTGGTCTCCGCCGGGGAGAGATTCGCCAAGGCGCCTCGCGGCGCCGGCAGGGCGGTGGCCGCGGGTTCGTTCTCATGGCTGATGGGGCCGGGCCAGGGCCTGCCGCAAGTCAAGGTGCTCTACGACTGGCCACAGGCCTGGCGCGCGGGCGAGCCGGTCGGCGACGTCGTCGTGGGACCGCAGACGAGACCGCTCGCCGTAATCCCTTTGCTCGCGAGCGCGCCGTCTCCGATGAAGGCGGCGGCCGGCGGCATGCTGCGCTGGGCCGAGGGCGGGCTGGCTCTGGCCGCTGTGGTGGGCGTGTGGCGCCTACGTCGCCAGAAACGCCGCAGGCGCTATCGGCTTCGCCTGCGGCGGCGCTAGTCTGCGCGGCTGAACGGCAGGTAGGTGAGCAGTCTGACAAGGAAGCCGAGAAAGAGCCCGAAGTTTGAGCCTTGGAAGATGCCCACCGCGAAGGGGCCTGGAAGCAGAGGCGGCACCGACGAGGTTGAGTAGGGCCGCGGCGATGCCCACGAGCCAGGCGGCGAGCTCCTGCAGCCGGAGCTTGCCGTAGTCGCTCTGGGCGCCCCGGTAGAGTTCTTGCAGCCGGTAGTCGCGGCGCAGGTGGCGCAAGGTGTCCACCCCGAAGACGGCGGCCCATGGCGCCAGCACCTTCGCGAGCAGAGTCAGGAAGGAGACGTAGGCGCCGAGGAAGTTGTGCGCGACCAGCAGGATGTAGACGCTGGCGGCTACGGGGAGCGCGGCCTCGAGGAGGATGTCGCGGGTGCGGCGCAGCGGAATGCCTGCGGCCATCAGGCTGAGTCCCGACGATAGACGTCCATGATGTCGCCTGTCACCATGCCTCCCACCGCCGTCAGCAGGTAGCGGACCGCCATGCATGCGGGCAGGATGGCGCCGACCGCCGCGATCGGATTGGCCGTGGACGCAAGGCCCGGACGACCGGCCGACAGCAGCCGGCGCAAGGCGCGAGGCTGGGCGCAGACGGGGCAGACCGTCTGGGCCACGAGACCGCAGCGAGGGACCAACGCCCGCTTGCGGGCTTGGTCCCTCGTGGGCGTCGGCACTAGTCCGTAACGCGAACGACGAGATGGAAGGCTGGCAAGCTGTCGCCGGGATGGTCCTGCAGGTACGTCAACTGCGGCATGCCGTACCAGTTCGGCAGGAGGTGCTTGCTCATGTACGGCGACGGGTAGATGTCGATGAAGTGGTAGCCAGGGCCGCCGACGGCCGGGATCTGGATGTGGACGTCACCGTGGCTGTTGAAGCCGCAGGCGTAGCCCATGAAAGCGTTG
>JAJZIE010000060.1 GCA_021810725.1 Bacillota bacterium
CGTGACAGGCCCACGCTTGCCGTTGCCGATGACGCGCTCGTCGACCTTGGTCACCGGCACGATCTCCGCCGCCGAGCCGGTGAGGAACGCTTCGTCCGCGTTCCAAAGCTCGTGTCGGGTGAATGTCGTCTCCACCACCTCGAAGCCGGCCTGCCGCGCGAGGTCCATGACGGTCCGGCGCGTGATGCCGAGCAGGATGCCGAGATGGGGGGCGGGCGTGACGAGCACGCCTTCTCGCACCATGAAGATGTTGTCCGCGCTGCACTCGGCCACGAAGCCTTCCTCGCTCAGCATCAGGACCTCGCCCCAGCCGTGCTGGTTGGCCTCGAGCTTGGCGAGGATGTTGTTCAGGTAGTTGAGGGACTTGATCTGCGGATTGATGATTTCGGCCCGCGAACGGCGGATGGAGCCCGTGCCGATGCTCATGCCGCGCTCGTAGAGTTCGGGCGGGTAGAGCGAGATCTTGTCGGCGATCACGACGACCGTCGCCTGGTCGCACTTGCGCGGATCGAGCCCGAGGTCTCCCGGACCGCGGGTGACCACGAGGCGGATGTAGGCGTCGCTGAGCCCGTTCTCGATGCAGCTCTGGCGCACGATCTCGCGCATCTCGTCCCTGGTCTGGGGGATGTCCAGCATGATGGTCTTGGCCGACCCGTATAGCCTCGTGAGATGCTCTTCAAGTTTGAAGACGACGCCGTCGTAGACGCGAATGCCCTCGAACACGCCGTCGCCGTACAGCAGACCGTGGTCGAAGACCGAGACCTTCGCTTCTTCCCGGGGGACGAACTTGCCGTCGAGGAATATCTTCTGGCTCAACTGTGCAGACCTCCTGCGCACGAAAGCGGATGGGTACTCCCCCCGAGTCCACGCATAGCTTACCACTTTGCACCGGTCGCTTCCTGAGGACGGCAGGTGCCTTCCTCGGCGGGGCGAACCCCGAAACTGGAGGGGTACAAAGGTGCAGGGCGATCTGAGAAGCCGACTGATCAAGAGGCTGGCCGGGGATCCCTTCGGCCCGCCGGTACGGCTCGTCACCGCGCCGGGCGCCACCCTGCTTTGGGAACGCGAGACGCTCGCCGCGCTCGGCGGGGGCAGCCTGCGGCTGCGCGTGCAGACACCGGCCCGGCTGGCCACGGAAGTTTTGGCCCAGTGCGGGGAGCCAGCGGCGGCTCTGTCGCACGCGCAACTGAAGGCGCTCTTGCGCGTCGTCGCGGACCGAAAGCGCGCCCTTCAAGTGCTCGGTGGCACGGAGGGAGCACGTGCGGGGGCGGAGTCGCTGCTTCTTGGCACGCTCGAGGCGGCCTGGTGGCAGGGGCCGAAGGTGCCGGAGGCTGCCGCCGAGGTTTTGGGAGCCGAGTTCTGTGCCGCCCTTCAGGGTATCCAGGACGAGATCGTCGAGTGGGCTGCCGAAGCCGGACTCGCGCCGGAACCCTGGCTCCTTTGGCGGGCGGTGGAGTTCCTGGACCGCGTCGCCTGGGAGCCTGCAAGCGTCTTCTGGCCCGAGGGGCCGTTGCGTGCGCCGGAGGCGGCTCTGCGTGCGGAGCTGCTGCGCCGCGGCTATCTGGCGGACCTGGCCGAGGGGCCAGGGGAGGGTCCGCGGCCAGGGGTGACGGTCGAGGTGCGCGCGGCACCGGACGTGCGGACCGAGGCCCGGGCAGCGGCGCGGCACTGCCTTGATCTCGTGCGCGACGGATGGCGGCCGGGCGACATCCTCATCGGCTGCGGCGACTTTCCGCTGCAGTCCGTCCTGCTGCGTGCCGCCCTCGAGGAGGCGGGGATCGCCGTCGACGCGGGACCCGGCTCTGCCTCGGCGGATTCCTTGACGTGCTGCGCGGCCGGCGGCAGGAGGGACTGCTGGCCATCATCGGCAGCGGCATCGCGCCGGCGCCCGGTCCCTTGCGCGACAGCCTCCTTGGCCATCTGCGCGACGGCAGGGACCCTTCCGAGGAAGCGGCGGCCTTTCTGGCGCAGATCGACGAAGCGGCGGGGCACTGGCCGCGCCAGGGCCCGTTCGAGGAGCACCGTGCCGCGCTCGGGTCGCTCCTCGAGGCGTGGGACCTCGCAGGTCGGCTTGGCATCTCTGAGCTCATGCGTCAGCGTGAGATCCTGCGGTCCTTCGGCGAGCAGCTGGACGCCGTCGCGGCCGTTGCGGGCCCAGATCCGCTCGAGCGCGCGCTCGCGCTGCGCCTACTGGAGGACGCGCTCGATGCCGCAAGGCCCGAGTACCAGCCGAGGGGCGACGCGGTGCGCGTCGTTCCAGTCGGGGAGATGTACGGCCTTGAGGCCGGGCATGTTCTTCTCCTGGGCCTTGCGGAGGGGAGGTTTCCCGCGCTCGCGTCCTCGCCGACCCTGCTCAGGGCCGGTGAGATCCAACGCTGCGAGCAGCGGGGCGCGCCGCTCCAGGAGCCGCTCGCCGAGCGTAGGCGACGCAGCCTCGAGGCGATGGAGGCCGCGCTAGGAGCAGCGACGCGCGGCCTCTACCTGAGCTACGCCGAGATCGACGCCGAAGGTGGCGTGCAGGCGGCCAGCATCCGGCTCCGGCAACTGGGCGAGCCTCAGCCGCTCACGCCCGCAGCGCCGGATGAGGTTTCTCGGGTCGCACTCAGCCGCCAGGAGGCCGGGGAACTGTTGGCCCAGGCTGCGGGCCGGGCGCGCGACATCGGCGCCGACGCCGCCCTGCCGTTCGCTTTGCTCGCGGCGCACGCCGAGGCGTGCGGGCAAGGGGCTCATCTTGGCGGACTCGCCGGGAGTCCCGAGGAGGAACGGGTGCAGGCCTTCGCCGGACCCTTCACGGTCACGGCCTTGGAGCGCCGGGCGGCCTGTCCGTTCATGGCCTTCGCGCACGACGTGGTGCGCATCGAGCCAGAGCAGAGGACGGGATTCGATCCGGCGGCCCGCGGCGCCCTGGTGCACCAGGTGCTGAGGGAACTGCCGGAGCTCGCGCCGCCGGGCGCGGCGCAGCATGGCATCGTTGCGCAGCTGGTGGAACAGGCGGCCGAGCAGATCGGCGTCCTGCCCAAGGACTCGCCGCAGGGGCGCAGTCTCAGGGACGAACTCGCCGCGGAGGTGCTGCGCACGGCGAGGCTCGTCTGGGAAGAGGGCAGGCGATCGGGTTTCCACCCGGCCGGACGGGAGGTGGCGTTCGGCCGCCGCGGCGAGCTGCCGGCGCTGACCGTTCGCCTGGACGATGGCCGGGAAGTCCTCATCGAGGGGCGCATCGACCGGCTCGACCGGCTGGACGGGTGGGTACGCGTCGTCGACTACAAGGTGCGCCGGCGGCAGCCGTTCAGCTTCGCGCGCGTCTTCAACGGCCTCGACCTGCAGATCGGCGCCTATGCCCTCGCGGCGGCCCAGGGCGGTGGCCGGCCGGTCGCCATGACGTACTGGCCGGTGCGCCTCGGGCAGAGCTGGGTCCATGACGAGGACGACGACGATCCCGATGGCGTATGGCGTCAGCAGCGACCGCAGGGTCTCTTCCTCTCGGACCCGGGTCTTGTCGAGGCGTTGGACCGCGAGGAGCCGGACGGCGGCTCTCCCTTCCACCCCTTGCGCCGCAAGAAGGACGGCGGCTTGCGCGACTCCGCCTGGGCCCTGCCCGATGCCCGCTGGCAGAGCCTGCTGCGCCATGTGGAACGAACCCTCGGCCGGCTGGCGCAGCAGGCGCAGGAGGGCCATTGGGCGCCAGCGCCGTATGCGCTCGGACGGCAGACGGCATGCGACGGTTGTGGACTGCGCCCGGCCTGCCGGCATGTGCCCGGGCGCGACGGTTACCGGCGGCTGCAGAAGACCACGCAGGAGGTGCTGGACGATGGCGCGGCTGACGACTGAGCAGGAGGCGGCGTGCGCCTTCAGCGGCGGCAGCGTCCTCGTGTCCGCGGCGGCAGGGGCAGGCAAGACGACCACCTTGAGCGAGCGGGTGGTCCGGCGCTGCCTCGCCGCGGACGATCCCTTGGACATCGACCGCTTCCTGCTCGTCACCTTCACCGAAAAGGCGGCCCTCGAGATGCGGCTGCGCATCTCGGCCGAGTTCGCGCAGCGTGCGCTCGCGGGCGACGAGAGAGCCAAGGGGCAGAGCGAGCGTTTGCCGCTCGCGCACATCTCCACCATCCACGGCTTCTGCCTGCGCCTCCTCAAGGAGGAGTGGCAGGCGGCAGGCCTCGACCCCGAGGCGGGCCTGATGGACGAGCGCCAGACCGAGATCCTACGGCGGCAGGCCCTGGACAAGACACTAGCGGCGGCCTACGCGGAGCGGCCCGGCATGGCGCGGCTCGTCGCCTACTTCGGCGGCATGGGCGAAGACGACGGTCTCCGCGAGGCGCTGCTTCGCGCCCTCAAATTCCTCGACACGCTGCCGGATCCCGCGGGCTATCTCCAGGACGCGCTCAAGCGCCATGCACTCGAGATGGAGCACAAGGCCGCCCTGAGGCGGGTGATGGAGGACAACCTCAGCCGGGTGGAGGAGGCGGCGAGCCTCCTGCGGCAGGCGGCCGACATGGCCCGCCGCGCGGAGGGGGAGACGGCGTACGCCGCGGCCCTCGAGCTCGAGGCGATGGAACGCGAGACGGCGACCCGCGGCGGGCGACTCGACTGGGAAGAGCACCGCACCCTCATCGCGGCCCTCGCGGACTTCGGAACCCTCGCGGGCAACAGCCAGCCGCAGCGGCGGGTGGCGCGCCGCCTGCGCGACCAGGCGAAGAAGCAGCTCGGGCGGCTGGCAAAGGGCCTCGCCAGCCTCGACGAAAGGGAGGCGGCCCGGCGCGCCCAGGCCACGGAGCCGGTCCTGCGAGACTTCGTCGCGCTGCTCTCCGCCGCCATGGACGACTACCGGCGGCTCAAGCGGCAAAGGCAGGCCCTCGACTTCGCGGATCTCGAGCAGGAGGCCCATCGCCTGCTGGTCTCTCGGGGCGGATCGGTTGGGCGGATGCTGCGCCAGCGCTTCGCCGAGGTGCTGGTGGACGAGTTCCAGGACGTCAATCCACTGCAGGCCGCGATCGTCGATCAGGTCTCGCGGCTTGGCCGGGGTGGCAACCTCTTCGCGGTGGGCGACGTCAAGCAGAGCATCTACGGCTTTCGGCACGCCGCGCCTGGCATCTTTCTCAGCCGCGAGCGCGAGGCCGCGGGGCGCGACGCCGCCCTGCGGCTGAGGCTCAACTTCCGTAGCCGACCCGAGATCGTGGACGTGGTGAACGCCGTCTTCCGGGAACTGATGCGGGAGGAGGACTCTCCGCTCTACGACGAGCGCGCGGAACTGAGGGCCGGGCGCGATGCCAAGACCTTGCCGCCGGACCCCGATCCCCGTGTGCGCCTCGTCTTCGTGCAGGGAGCGGAGGCCGAGGAGGGCCTGGAGGAGCCGTCGGCCCTGGAGCGGGAAGCCGGGTGGATCGCAGACGAGATCGGGCGGCTAGTGGAGGCGGAGCATCCCGTCTGGGACCCGGCTCTCGGGCGGGTGCGGCCGATGCGCTTCGGCGACTGCGCGGTCCTCCTGCGCGGGCTGCAGGGGGCGGCGGCCCAGTTCGACGACGCCTTCGCGCTGCGCGGTGTGCCGGCGCTGATCCAGCGCAACGAGGGCTACCTCGGCGGGCTCGAGCTGCAGACGCTGACGGCGCTCCTGCGGGCCGTCGAACTGCCAGAGCGCGATTGGGACCTCTTCGTGACGCTGCGCGCGCCATGGTTCGCCTGCAGCCTCCAGGAGGTGCTGCAGATCCGTGAGGCTGCCCGGAAGGAGCCGCTCTGGCGTGGACTGCGGCGGCTCGCGGCGGACGATGGCCGCATGCGGGACATCCTGGAGCGGATCGAGCTCTGGCGCCGGTGGTCCCTCTCGATGCCTCTCGATCGCCTCGTCGAGCGGCTGCTCCGCGACACGGAGTATGCGGCCCACGTGGCGGGGCTGCCGCGCGGCGCCCAACGGCGGCGGGACGTGCTCGCCTTCCAGGAGGCAGCGCAGCGGGCCGTGCGGCAGGGCGCGGCTTCGCTCGGCAGCTTTCTCGCCACCTTCGAGGAACTGAGCCGCCAGCATCTCGATCTCGCGCCGCCCGACGTCGATCTCGGCGACGCTGTCCGGGTCACCAGCATCCATCGCAGCAAGGGGCTCGAGTTCCCGGTCGTCTTCGTCGCCGGCCTCGGCAGGCGCCTTGGCGGCGCCCGGGAGCGCGAGCGGATCCGGCTGCACCGGGAGCTCGGCCTGGCGGCCGCCTTCGTCGACGACGAGGGCGGCCTGCACCCGACCGCCTTCTGGCAGGCGATCGAGGCCGAGGAGCGCCAGGCGGACCGTTCCGAGGAGATCCGCCTGCTCTACGTCGCTCTGACCCGCGCCCGCGACCGTCTCTACCTGACCTCCTCCGCGACGCCGAGCGGCGCCGTGGGGCATCTTGATCCCGCGCGGCTCAGGACCGCGCGGTGTGCCCTGGACTGGCTCGAGGCTCCTCTAGCCGGGGAGGGGCTGCCCGTCAAGTGGCAGGTGGTAGAGGGGGAGGAGGGCCCCGCAGCTCGGGAGCCACGGGCCCTCGAAGATTTCGATCGGGCCAGGGCGGTGGCGGCGTTCGCCGCCCTGCCGGATAGAGCGGCTGCGCCGCCCGCCTCCTGGCCGCTGCGCATCAGCGCGAGCTCGCTCGCCGAGGCGGGGCAGGGCTACGGCGCCATCCTGCGCACGCGGCGCAGCCAGCGCGGCGCCCGCTCGCCGGCCGCGGCGCGCGCCGCGGGCGTGTACACCCATCGCCTGCTCGAGTGCATCGATCTGCGGGAACCGCCGCGGCGTCTCGGCGATGCGCTCGACGATCTGATCGCGCGGGGCCTCCTGCCGCGGGCCGCGGCCGGGGCGGTGGACCTGCAGGCCGTGGAGCGCTTCCTGGCGTCACCCACGGCGGCGCGCATCCGGGGGGCGGGACGCCTCGAGCGGGAACTCGCCTTCAGCGTACTCGCGGATCCCGATGGACGCCCGGACGCGGCGGGCGGGACGGTGCTGCAGGGCAAGATCGATCTGCTGCTCGAGGACGAGGAAGGCTGGCTGATCATCGACTTCAAGACCGACCACGTGGCCAAGGACCAGGTGGCGGAGGCCGCGCGGGCCTACCGGGGCCAGATCGACGCCTACCGTCGGGCGATCGCGGCGATCGCGGGAGTGGAGGCGAAAGGACTCCTCTACTTCCTCACGCCAGGCGTCGCGGTGGCGGTGGGGTAGGGCGGCATGAGCAAGAGACGGGACATCGACGGAAGGAGATCCTGAGGCGGTGGAGGTCAGGAAGAGGCTGCGCGAGCTTGGTGTCCCGGTCGGCGTGCTGCAGCCGGGACCGTGGAATGCGATCACCGACGTCGAGGGAGTGCGGGTGGGGCACGTCACCTTGGAGCAGGATGGGGGCGGGGAACCCGTCTGCACCGGCGTGACAGCCGTCGTGCCGCATGGCGGACCGATGCCGGCCACCAAGCTGCGGGCGGCCAGCCACGTCATCAACGGCTTCGGCAAGACGGCGGGGCTTGTGCAGGTCGACGAGCTCGGCGAGATCGAGGCGCCGATCCTGCTCACCAACACGTTCGCCGTGGGGGCCGCGCTCGAGGGCGGCATCCGCTATTTGATGCGGCGGGAAGCCGCCGTCGGCGACGGCCTGCCCACGCCGAACGTCGTGGTTGGGGAGTGCAACGACGGTTACCTCAACGACCTGCGGCGGCTGGCGGTTCGGCCGGAGCACGCGCTCGCGGCCATCGAAGGTGCCGTTTCGGGACCGGTGCCGGAGGGCGCGGTCGGGGGCGGAAGGGGCATGGTCTGCTGCGGCTGGAAAGGCGGCATCGGCACCGCGTCGCGGCTCGTGCCGGAAAGCGGTTACACCGTGGGGGTCCTCGTGCAGGCGAACTTCGGCTCCGCCGAGGACCTCACGATCCTGGGCGCGCCCGTCGGACGTCACCTGCGACCCGCAGACTTCCGGCCTCCCGACGGCTCGATCATCATGGTCGTCGCGACCGACCTGCCCTGGGACGCCCGCTCGCTCGAACGCCTGGCGCGGCGGACGGCGTTCGGGCTCGCGCGTCTGGGGTCGGTCGCGTCGCACGGCAGCGGCGACATCGCGATCGCCTTCTCGACCGCAGCAGAGGCGAAGCCCGCGCACCTGGACGGCGGGCACCTGGCGAGTGCCGCGTTCCACGCCGTGGCGGAGGCGACGGAAGAAGCCATTCTCAATGCGCTGGCGATGGCGGAGACCACCCGCGGGCGGCTCGGCCGCGTCGTACCCGCCCTGCCGCTCGAGGAGACGCTGAGGCTCCTCGAGCAACGCTAGGCGCGAAAGGGCGATCCTTCGGCAGGGGATCGCCTGGGCGGGGCGGAAGAATTCTGGTCGGCGCACGGCCGACCTAGTCCTCATCAGGTGCAGGGCGGAGCGGTCGTGAAGCCGCAGAGCGGGCAACTCACCTGACCGCGCGGCTCCGCTACGAGGCGCGCGAGCTGGCAGTTGGGGCAGAGCTGGCCCGGCGAGAGCGCAGGCGGGGCTTCGGGACGCGGTGTCTCAGGGCCTGGCAGTTCGATGGACACGTCTCGCACCTCTCCTGTCGAAGGTATCCCGGCTTGGGAAGCAAGGCAAGCGGAAGGGGCGACCGGCTTGGCAGATCGGCTTGCGGAGTTGACGAGGCGGCTTCTCGAGATCGACGACATCGAGCGCGCGGCGGCCGTGCTCGGCTGGGACCAGATGACCTACATGCCGCAGGGCGGCAACCAGGGCCGCGGCGAGCAGCTGGCGACCCTCGCGTCGTTGGCGCACGAGCGGCTCGTGAGCCCCGAGTTCGGCGATGCCCTGAAGGCGTTCGCCGAGGAGGCGCAGGATGCGCCCGAGGACGATGTCCGGCACGCCTTCCTGCGCACCGTGCAGCGCGCCTACGACCAGGCGACGAAGCTGCCGCAGGAGCTCGTCGCGCGCCAGATGCGCCTGACGACGGAGGCGTACGAGTCGTGGGTCGCCGCCCGGGCGGCGAAGGACTTTTCGGTGTTCGCGCCCGCGTTCGCCAAGATGGTCGACCTGAGCCGCGAGATCGCCGAGGCGCTCGGCTACCGCGAAGAGCCGTACGACGCGCTGCTCGACCTCTCCGAACCAGGCATGACGACGAAGGCCGCGGCCGACCTGCTCGGCGAGCTCAAGGCGAGCCTCGTGCCCCTGGTGCAGGCGATCGCCGAGCACAAGGACCGCGTCGATCGCGGCATCCTCTATGGCCACTTCGCCGACGAGACGCAGTGGCGGCTCGGCCTCGAGGCGATCACGGCGTTCGGCTTCGATTTCAGCCGTGGCCGCCAGGACCGCTCGATCCACCCCTTCACCACCTCGTTCGGCGTCGGCGATGTCCGCATCACGACGCGCATCATCGAGGACACGTTCGCGTCCGCGTTCTTCAGCACCTTGCACGAGGGCGGACATGGCCTCTACGAGCAGGGACTCCCCGCCGAGTGGGCTCGCACGCCCCTCGGGCAGGCCATCTCGAGCGGTGTGCACGAGTCCCAGTCACGCCTCTGGGAGAATCTCGTCGGCCGCTCGCGCCCCTTCTGGCGCTACTTCCTGCCGAAGGCCCAGGCAGCGTTCCCGAGCCAGTTCGGCCATGTGAGCGTCGAAGACATGTACCGGGCCGTCAACTACGTCGAGCCTTCGCTGATCCGCGTCGACGCGGACGAGGTGACGTACAACCTGCACATCGCGGTCCGGTTCGAGGTGGAACGGGCCCTGATGCGGGGCGAGATCGCCGCGAGGGATGTGCCGGAGGCCTGGCGGGCCTAGAAGCAGGAGTATCTCGGCGTCGTGCCGCCGGACGACCTCGTGGGTGCCCTGCAGGACATCCATTGGACGGGCGGCCTGGGCGGTTTCATCGGCTACACCGTGGGCAACGTCGTCTCGGCGCAGATCTGGGCGGCGGCCGGCCAGGCGATCGGCGACCTCCCGGAGCGCATCGCGCAGGGCGACTTCGCGCCGCTGCTCGCGTTCCTGCGCCGGGAGCTCCACCAGCTCGGCTCGCGCGAGACGACGGACGGCTTCCTGCGCAAGGCGACCGGGCAGGGACTCACCACCCGTCCGTATCTCGCGTACATCAAGGGCAAGTTCAGCGAGCTCTACGGCCTCTGAGCGAGACTGTGCGCTGAGGCATGATCAGGGCGCCCGTGGCCGGAGGCACGGGCGCCCTGAACGATTGCGCACTCAGTCGAGCAGGCGGAAGCCCGCGAGTTTCAGGGCGTCACGCGCGGAAGCGGCCGCCTCGTCCGGCACATAGATGGTGCCGAAGCGCTGGTCGCCGTGCGGGTGCGAGAGGTAGGTCGCCTGTACGTTGGCGCCCGTTCCCGCCACCGCCGCGAGCGCCCGGGCCATCTCGCCCGGCCGGTCGCCGACGTGGAAGTGCAGCCGGGTCGCGTAGTCGATGTCGAGGATCTCGTCGAAGAAGCGGTTGAGCTGCGGCCAGCCGAGCAGGCCGACGACGTCCCCCTGCTCGTTCGCCACGAGCACAGCCCGGCTCGGCCGGCGCCAGAGCGCCTTGGCCGCGAGTTCGATCGGCGCGGACTCGGGCAAGGTCTCGACGTGCTCCGCGATCGTGGCGATCGGGCGATCGGGGTCGGCCTTCATGCCGTGCATCACGGAGCCGGCGAGGTGTTCGAGAATGCTGCGCATGCGCACGATGCGCCCGCGCGGCTGCTCGTCGAGCACGAGGCATGTGAGCTGCGCGTCCAGAAGATGCGTGTAGGCTTCACCAAGCGTTGCAACGGGGGAAATCAGCGATCGGTCCAGGGGCAGCATCAGGGCTCCGAGCAACATCAGGCATCAGGCCTCCCGCCTGCGGTTACTGGGGTGGGTTCTGCTTCGCCGGCCTCGCTCCTGCCGCTCTGCCGCGCAAGTGCCAGCATGGCGCCCAGGATCAGCGCGCCGCCGACGTATTGCGGCCAGGCCAGGGCCTGACCGAGCACGAGGAAGGCGCTGATCGCGGCCGACAGCGGCTCGGCCGTCGCCGCGATGCCGACGACGGTGGGGCGCACGTGGGTCAGGGCATAGATGTACAGGGCAAACGGCACCAGGGTGCCGAGCACGACGACAAAGGCGATGAGAAGTAGGCTGCCCGTCGTCACCTGACCGATGCCGTGAAGCCAGAGCGGCCAGGGGATGCTGGCCGCGACGGCTCCGAAGAGGAAACCGTAGGCCGTGGTGACAAAGGCGCCACGCCGGCGAATGAGACCGCTCGGATAGATGGTGTAGAAGGCGAGGCTGAATGCCGACAGGAGTCCGAAGAGGACGCCGATCGGCTCGAGCCTCAGGCCGCCGTGGCCCAGCACGAGCAGGATCGTGCCGCCGAGGGCGAGAACGAGGGCCAGCGCCTCGGCCGGCGCCGGGGCGCGCCGCTCGCTGACGACGAAGAAGAGCGCGATCAGCGATGGGGCCAGGTATTGCAGGAAGGTCGCCATGGCGACGCCGATGCGCGCGATCGCGAAAAAATAGGAGAACTGTACGAGCAGGAAGCCGAAGAGGCCGAAGATCGCGAGGCGGCCGAGATCCGGCCACGGCACCGATAGGCGCCCGGGCCCGCGCGAGGCGAGGACCAGCATGAGGATCACGGCGGCGCCCCAGAGCCGCACGACCACGAGGAAGAGCGGCGAGAAGCCGTCGTGGGTGAAGAGCAGCTGGGCGGCCGTGCCGCTCAGCCCCCAGAGGCTCGCCGCGAGGAGCACGAGCAGGATGCCGCGGACGCTCCCGGGCACGCTCAGCCGACGACCTGACGCATGTAATCCAGGGAGATGTTGCCGCCCGAGAGCACGGCGGCGCTCGGCAGGTCCCGAGAGACCTTGCCCGACATGAACGCTGCGTAGGCCACGGCCCCCGAAGGCTCCACGACCAGCTTCTCGCGCCAGAGCAGGGAGCGCACCGCCGCGAGGATCTCTTCCTCCGTTACGATGACCAC
>JAJZIE010000001.1 GCA_021810725.1 Bacillota bacterium
ACATGCCCTGACCCCGAGCGTCGTCGCCGCTCGGGGCATACGTTCACGGCCTTCCCTGCAGGCGATCGCCTGGGGCCGACGAACGGAACTAGCAGACCCGCGCAGGGGAGGGAGCACCCGATGCGGTCTTGGCCGCTGATCGCCTTGGCGGTCGCATCCAGCCTTGCGCTCTCGGCTTGCGGGGCAGGCCCCAGGCCCGCGGCGCCTTTGAAGGCGCCCGCCCTGGTTTCGCGCGTTCGGGTGAAGCTTGCCGACACGCTGTTCGTCGCCGCTCCCAGCGCGATCCAGTTCACCTCGAGCCAAGTCGGCTATGTGCTGCGGCCCACCTCGGACTACAGCGTAGGCGGCGGGGTTCTGCTGAGGACGGATGACGGCGGAGGGACCTGGCGGTCCATCGCGCTTCCCAAGGGCTTCATGTTCCAGGGCATGCGCTTTTTCACCCCCCAGGACGGCGTCCTGTTCGGTCAGGACACTGCCTGCGGCCTGGTGCAGCCGAATTGCCTCGGGGTCGTCTTCTGGACCGGCGACGGTGGCGCGACATTCCGTGAGGTGCTGCGCACGCCGGATGCGCTCTTCGGCGCAAGCGCCGCCTGGAGCGGCAGCGGCGGCTGGCTCAGCGCCTCGAACGTCTGCGCGGGCACCTGCGCGACCGAGACCACCCTTTACGGCACATCGGACGGCGGGCTGCACTGGTCCGCCCTTGACAAGACTTCGGCGCCTGGCTTCGCGGTGCTCTCCACCAGCGACGAGCAAACGGGTTACGGGCTCCAGGGCGGCCACGTCGTCAAGACGACCGATGGCGGCCATTCCTTCTCGCCCGTCGCCAGCCTGCCGAGCGACCATGCTGGGCCGATCAGCGCCGTCTCAGGGTCCCTGCAGCAAATTCCCGGCGGACCCACCTATGTCACGGCCTGCGACGGCGGCGCCGCGAACGGCGGTTGCATGAACTACGTCTATCGCTCCGAGACCGGTGCCTCGCCCTTCAGCACGGTCTGGTCGCGCTACTGCACCGATCAGACCGCCGTGCACATGCTGAGCGCGAATTCGGGCGTCCTTGTCCTGATGGGCACGACCGCCTGCGGTCCAGGCGGCGGATTGGGCATCGCGTCGAACATCGTCCTCGCCACCGGCGATGGCTTCCGCACGACGCACCTCGCCTACCGCTTCCCGGGCAGCGTGGACGCGGTGCAGTTCATGAACGCAGACGACGGCTGGGCGGTCGGCACCGGCGCCCAGTGCTACGAGTCCGTGTGCCCCATGCTGGTCTACCGGACGACGGATGGCGGACTCGACTGGGCGCCGACCGCTCGGCCGCAGGGGCCGCTCGAAACGATCGCCCGCGCTCCTGGCGGGCCCTATTTCGGCGTCGGCACGGCGCTGGATCCCTGGGCGCTGCTCGCGAGTCCGACAGGACGCAGCTGGCACAAGGTCGGGGAAATCCCGAAGCTTTCGGAGGGCGTGGTATCGGCGGGGCAACTCCAGTTCGCCTCCGCCCGTCAGGGCTACCTCCTCCTGCCGAACGGCTACGGCCTGTACAGGACCCAAAACGGCGGGAGAAGCTGGTCTGCGGTCGCAGGGCCGCAGGACGGTGCAGTCGTCGCGATGTCCTTCCTGCGGCCGAACCTCGGCTACCTGCTCACGCAGAATGGCACGGGCTGTCCCATCGCGACGCCATGCCGCGACGCGGTGTTCGTGACACGGGACGGCGGGCGCCGGTTCACTGAAGTCACACGGCTGCCGAAGGACGTCTTCTTCTCGTCGCTCGCATTTGTCAGCCCTGACGTCGGCTACGCGTTCGGGCTCTGTCCCGTCGGGAGGAAGTGTGGGCCGAGGACGCCGCTCTGGCAGACGGCGGACGGTGGTGCCCACTGGCGCAAGCTGCAGCTCAGACTGCCGCAGACCGGGTTCGGCGGCTACATCTATCCGGCGCCGGGCGGGTACGCCGTCGCGATCTTCGGTGATGGCTTCGCCGTCCTGGTTCCGGGAGCCGGGTGGCGGTCCGTCGAGGTCGAGTCCTCGTCGCCGGGCGCGACGCCACCGCTTGGCACCCCGGGGATCGGGGGCGTGGTGCCCGGGCGCAGCCGGGCGCTCGTCTCCCTCTCGGGCGTCGGCGTCTTAGAGGCCAGCTACGCGGGAGCGGCATGGACGAGGCCCTGAAGTCGGGCAGGAGGCGGCTCAACAGACCCGAAACCGCGTCTTGGGGGGAGACCATTTGCTCTTCGTCGCGTTCCTCTTGGTCCTCGCGGTCGCGGCCGCCGTGACCCTGTCGGTGCGAACCGAACGCATGCGCGAGATGCAGGCGCAGATCGACGAGCTGCGCAAGTCCGTGGACGACCTCAAGCGGCGCCTGGACGCAAGCGCCGGGTTCTAGCCCATTGTCCCGTCCGCAGGCCTGAGATCGCCCCATGCCACGACCACGAGCGCCTCGACGCCGGACGGGTACCGCTGCAGCTGGCAAACGTAGACCGGTGTCGGATCCTGCGGTAACGGCAAGAGGGTGCCGCCCGGCTCCCGCGGAGCCAGCGCCACCTCCTCGAGGGCGCCGCCGGGCGCGGGAATGGCCGGGGACAACCGCGCCACCAGCAGGTCGTCGCGTCCGAGCTGGGCGGTGCGGCCCAAGATCAGGCAGGCGCTCTCCTTGCCGTTGCAGGCGAGCGTGTACGCCGGCGTTGCCTCCACATCCGCACCTCCTTGGTGGGACGGCACAGTATCGTCCCGTCCTCCTTCTACGCTCGAGACCGTCCGGGTGCTCCGACCCATTGGTCCGAGGTCCAATCCGTATGCGGGTCGGAAGGCGCCGAGGGAGCCGGCGTGGAAGGATGTTGCGGCGGTGGAGGATCCTCATCCAGGTTGCCCTTGGGCGTTGACCCATTCCGAAGAACAGCAGCAGGGAGTGAGAGCAGATGGCGGGTAGCAGAGCCCTGGCCGAAGCCGCGGCCAGAGGCGCCGGGCGCGGGCACTGGGTTTCCATGTCGCGCGCGAGCGGCCTTGCGATCGTGGCGCTCGGACCGACGGTCGAGATCCGGCAGGATCCGCCGCGCGAGGGCACCGTGGTGCGCGAGGTGCGGGACGGAGTCCAGCGCGAATGGGCGGTGCCGGGCTGGCAGACCGACTGGGCCCCTTCCGGCGCGCCCGTCGAAAACTTCGACTGGACCGGCGTCCGGCCGGTGGACGGCGTGACCCTCGAGGAGAAGCTCGAGGCCGTCACGCGCCTGCGCGAGCGCCTGCAGAACCGCGACCCGCGCATCGTCCAGGTCATGGTGCGCTACCAGGAGTCCGTCGAGGACAGCCGCGTCGCGACCGACGCCTTCGACCGGCGCAGTCGTGTCGGGCGGGTGCACTTCGCGGCGCACATCGTGGTGCACAAGGATGGCCGCACCGAGTACGAGTACCAGGGCAAGGGTGCCGTCGGCGGCTTCGAACTCGCGTCGATCGACGACGAGGAGATCGACCGCATGGTCGAGCGGGCGGTGCAGCTTCTGGACGCCGCCCCGATCGACCCCGGCACCTACAAGGTCGTGACGACGCCGGAGGTATCCGGCGTGCTGGCGCACGAGGCGTTCGGCCACGGCGTGGAGATGGACCTCTTCCTCTCGGACCGCGCCCGCTCGCAGCGCTACATCGGCCAGCGGGTAGGCAGCGACTTCGCGACGATCATCGACGATCCGGCCGTACCCGGCGGCTTCGGCGGCTACCCGTTCGACGACGACGGGGAACTTGCGAGCCCGCATGTCATCCTGGACCACGGCGTCCTGATGGGCGGCCTCGCGGACGCCGACGCGGCCATGGCCCTGCACGCCCGCGGTGGCAACGGCAGGCGCCAGGACTACAGCCGCAAGGTCTACCCGCGCATGACCAACACCTACTTCCAGCCCGGCACGAGCACGCCGGAGGAGCTCGTCGCGGGGGTCGAGCACGGCATCTATCTGCACCGCGTCGAGTCCGGCATGGAGGACCCCCGCAACTGGGGCCTGCAGATCACCTGCCACTATGGCGAGGAGATCCGGGGCGGCCGTCTGACCGGCAAGCTCTATCGCACCCTGGGCATGACGGGATACGTCCCCGACGTGCTGCACAGCATCGACGGCGCAGCGAACGACTTCGCGATGTGGCCCGGCCACTGCGGGAAGGGGTGGAAGGAATGGGTGACCAACGGGACGGGCGGACCGCACCTGCGCATGACCGCGAGGCTGGGATGAGCGTCGGGCTGCCCCGCGAGGCGCAGGAAGCCTCGGAGTGGGTTCTCACCAGCACCGAGGCCGAGGAGACGCAGCTCTACTGGCGCCTTGGCGAGCTGCACGCCGAGCGCTCGGTGGAGACCCTGGACCATGAACTCGTGCTCTACCGCGACGTCGAGGGAAAGCGCGGTTCCGCGTCCGCCTTCCTCGTCGGAGACGAGGGGGATGGCGAGCGTGTCAGGACCGCGCTCACGGCCGCCTCGCTCGCCCTGAACCCGCCATACCGCCTGCCCGAGGGCCCCGCGAGCTATCCCGCGATCGCGCTGGGCGCGGAAAGCATGCCAGACCGGGACCAGCTCGTCGCCTGGCAGGCGAACGTGCGGCGAGAGATCGAGAGCGCCGGCGCGAAGGCGTCGCATCTCGAGCTTTTCGCCGGCCGGCACGAGTCCCGCGTCGAGGCCTCGAACGGCCGCAGCCACGCCTGGCGGGGCGATCGCTACCTCCTCGATCTGGTGGTTTCCGCGGGCGAAGGCGATGCCTCGACCGAGTTCCGACTGATGCGGGAGTCCAGGCTGATCGACGATCTCCTGCCCCAGGCGGTTCTCGGCCGGGCGATCCAGGCGGTGCGCGATCGCGGCCGTGCCACCCTGCCCCCGACCGGGCGCATGGCGGTCGTGCTGCCGGCAAGCGAGCTCGCGACACTTCTCATGGCCATCTCCGTGCACACGAACGGGCAGTACCTCGTCTCGGGCATGCTGCAGAAGAAGGTCGGGGAAGCGCTGATCGAAGCCGAGGGAGACCCGATCACGATCACGGGCGACCCGACCCTGCCGTACGCCGTCGCATCCACCCCGACCGACCGCTCGACGGTGCCCGGGCGGGCCCTGCCGCTTCTTGAGGGCGGGGTGATCCGAAACATGCACAGCGACCACCAGTTCGCGGCCTACCTCGGCGTCGAGCCGACCGGCCCCGTCGGAACGCTCGTTTGGGCGCCGGGCACGACCAGCGCCGCGGACCTCCTCGGTGACGGTCCGGTCCTCGAGGTGCTGGCGTTCTCCGCCAACATGCCCGATCCGATGACGGGCGCGTTCGCGGCCGAGATCAAGATGGGCTACCTGCACCGCGGCGGCGAGCGCATCCCCATCGCTCAGGGCAGTGTGACGGGCAACGTCTTCGAGGCCCTCAGACGCTGTCGCCTGTCGCGGGAGACCGAACAGGACAAGGGCTATTTCGGGCCCGCCATGGTCCGCTTCGAGCAGCTGCAGGTGGCTGGAGCCTGACGTCGGCCGGGCGCCCCGGGTGGGGCGCCCGACCCGCTTAAGGGGAGGTTTTCGGCGCCTCATGCGAAAGGAGTAAATGGGAGACACTTTCCGGCCGCCGGGCTGTCGCGGCGGAAGTCCGCCGCCGCGGTCCCCTCGGGCCGATGGGGGAGGGACTCTTGATGGCCAAGGTAGAGCCGAAGGAGCAACGTTGCCGGGCGATCCAAGTGACGCCTGGCAAGGCGCACAGCGCGAGACTTGGCGAGGAGCCCTACGCCAAGCCGACGCAGGGAGAGATCGGGCTCAAGGTGTTGCTCGTGGGCATCTGCGGCACCGACGCCGAGATCGAGGCGGGCCTCTACGGCGAGGCGCCGCCAGGCGAAGACCACCTCGTACCTGGGCACGAGTCGCTCTGCGAAGTGGAGGACGTGGGCCCGGGGGTCGTGGGGTTCCAACCCGGCGACCTCGTGGTGCCGATCGTGCGGCGGCCGTGCCCCGAGAACTGCGAGCCCTGCAGCCGTGGACGCTGGGACATGTGCCTTACGGGCGACTACTCCGAGCGCGGCATCGCGAAGCTCCACGGCATGTTGCGCGAGCATCTCACGGACGAGGCGGCACACTGTGTCCTGCTGCCCGGTGACCTGCGCGATGTCGGCGTGCTGGTGGAGCCGCTCAGCATCGTCGAGAAGGCCATCGAGGAAACCATGCTGATCCAGCGCCGCACGGGTCTTGCGCCAAGGCGCGCCCTGGTCACCGGGGCCGGTCCGATCGGCCTCCTGGCGGCCCTCTGCCTGCGCGGGCGCGGCATCGCCGTCGACGTGCTCGACCAGCGGCCCGCGGGCAGTCCGAAGGCAGAGATCGCCCGCGCGGCGGGTGCCGGCTACATCGACGACTCGAAGACGCCACTCGAGCAGGCGACGGACGGCACCTTCTACGACCTGGTGCTTGAGGCGAGCGGCTACGCCCCGCTCGTGTTCCGGGCCTTGCGCCGGCTCGGCCGCAACGGTGCCATGGTGCTCACCGGCGTCACCGCGGGCCACCACAAGATCGAGCTCGACGTCGACGCGCTCAACCAGGAGATGGTGCTCGAAAACCAGGTCCTGGTGGGGTCGGTGAACGCCGCGCGCCAGCACTACGAGGCCGCCGTGCGCGACCTCAAGGCGTGGCAGGAGACGTTCCCCGGTCTCGCCGCGCGGCTGATCACAGCGCGCCATCCGCTTTCCTCGTTCGAGGCCGCCCTGACCAAGGACCCCGACGGGATCAAGTCCGTGGTGGAGGTGGCGGGGCGGTGAAGTTCTACGGCTTCATCTCGAACGGCAGCACAGCGGCCCTGATCGACCCCTGGGGTTCGGTGGACTGGCTGCCCCTGCCCCGCTTCGACAGCCCGTCCGTCTTCACGCGCATGCTCGGCGGTGACGAGGCGGGGTCGTTCGCGATCGTGCCGCGGGGGACCTTTACCGCGAGCCAAGCCTACGAAGAGGGCACCAACATCCTGCGCACCACCCTCACCTGCGAGGATGGCAAGCTCGAGATCGTCGACTTCCTCTCGATCGGCCGCTCCGAGCTGCGACGGCTGGTGCGCAGCGATGTCCCGTTTGCCGTGCGCCTCAGGCCCCGCTTCGGTTATGGGCTCGTCTCCCCGGCCATCTCGACGGACGGGACAGGCGTGCTGATGCGCAACCCGCTCGGCCAGGAGGCCCTGCTCTTCACGATCGGCGGCCACGGCAAGCAGGGTGTGCTCGCGGAGGACCCCCTCTCGGGTGTCTGGCATTTGCCGAAGGGGCGCTACGACATCATCCTGCGCTATGTCGGCGACAGTCGCCGCGACCTCACCGAGACCGCGGCCGCCGTCCAGCAGGAGGCGTTGCAGGCCGAGCGGGACATCGCCTCGGAAGAGGAACACCGCACCTACCGGCGCAACGTGCAGTACTGGCGCGACACCGCCCGCTCCACCTACCGCGGCCCGTACCGCGACGCGGTCGAGCGCTCCTTGCTCGTGCTGCGCGGTCTCACCTACCGGACAACCGGTGCCCTGATCGCCGCGCCGACCACGTCCCTGCCGGAACTGCCTCATGGCACCCGCCAGTGGGACTACCGCTTCTCCTGGGTCCGTGACGGGGCGTACAGCGCGGAGGCACTGCTCGCGGCCGGCGACCATGTCGCGGCAAGGCGCTTCATCGAGTTCATGCTGGAGTGCGTCGACCTCCAGGGCAAGCCGTTCCAGGCCCCGTTCTTCCACGTCGATGGCACCCTGATCCGCGGCGAGCGGGATCTCGATTGGCTGCGCGGTTTCCTGGACTCGAGACCCTGCCGCGAGGGCAACGCCGCCACGGGCCAGCTCCAGCTCGATATCGAGGGCGACTTCCTCTGGGTCGTCTATCGCTACATCCAGGAGACGGGCGACGACGAGAGCCTCGCGGCCTGGTGGCAGATGATCAAGGCGATGGTCGGCTGGGTCGAGGAGAACTGGCAGGCCAAGGATGCGAGCCTCTGGGAGTTCCGCGGCCAGGATGCGCAGTATACGCACTCCAAGCTGATGTGCTGGGTAGCTCTGCGCTATGGTGCCGAACTCGCCGAACGCATCGGCGAGAAGGCGTACGCCGAGCGCTGGCAGGCTGCGGCGGCAGCGGTCCACCAGGCGATCGAGCAGCATGGCTTCGACCAAGCTGCGGGCCATTACACGCAGGCCTTCGATGACGGTGGCAAGCTCGACGCCGCCCTGCTCATGCTGCCGCTCTACGGCTACTGCGACGCGACGGACAAGCGCTTCGCCGCTACGCTCACGGCGATCGAGCGCGAGCTCGTACACGGCCACTGGGTCTACCGCTACGCCTCGGACATGCTCGGAACGGCGGCATTCCCGTTCGTTCTCTCCACTTCGCACCTCGCCCGGGTGCACATCCGGCGAGGGGAACCGGAGCGCGCGCGGGATCTCCTGGAGGGGCTCGTGCAGAGTGCGACCGACCTCGGCCTACTGGGCGAGCATTGTGATATGGAGTCCGGGAGTCCTCGGGGCAATTTCCCGCAGGCGTTCTCGCATCTTGGTATCGTATTGGCGGCAATCGAGCTCGAGGCGGCAAAGGGCGGAAGCTGAGGCTTTCGCCCCAATGTCGCTTTGTATTCTGGGGCTTACCATAATAAGGATGTAATTGTATACTAGGGTCAGAATCCTCATGTGATCCTAGGAAAAGTGGCATAGGATGAGCAGCAGTCGACCAACGCGCCGCCTTAGCGGCAATACGCAAAAAGGCGGGAAATGGGTGCCGAAGCACCTCAAAACGCGCCGGCGCCGTGTGCGACCGCTGCGCCTCATCATGGTCCTGGCGGCCCTTGCCGTGCTTCTAACCATCCTCCTGCGACCCACCATCCCCAGTGCCGCCGCCGCCACCGCCGAAGCGGGCCTGCCGCAACAGGTCCAGCGGGCGCTGCCCAAGGATGTCCACCCCGTGCTGGTGAGCGGCAAGCCGCTCGTCGTGTCCCTGGGCGTGGGCAGGCAGCCGGCGACGGCCCTGATCGACGCGAGCGTCAAGGGCGGCGCGCCACATGTCTACGAAGTGCAGCTCGCATGGAATGGGGGCAACCTCGCCTCCGCGCAACTTGGCAAGGCCCTGCAGGCGGGCCACGGCACCTCCGACTACGGCCTCGGCGCCGCAGGCGGCTTCGCCTACTACGCCACCGCCGTGGCGGGACAGTTCCAGACCGTGACCCTGACGAAGAACGGCCTTGCGCGCTGGCTCTTCGCCCTCAGCGCACCCGCGGACCGCATCCGGCTGACGCCGAGCGGCACAAGGCTGTGGGTGGCGTTCGACGTCCACGGCACCTGGCGCCAGGGGTCCATCACCTTGAGCCAGGTCGCGCCGCGCAGTTCGTCTCCTGCCCTGGCGGCCGTGCAGAGCCAGGTGGCAAACGGCAATTCCCTCTTCATCCGGCTGGTCGAGGGTGTGCGCCAGTATTTCGGCAGCGGCATCGTCGCCGCCATCGAGGACGCCTACTACAACCTCGCGGACAGCGTGCAGCGGATCTACTACCACACGACGGGACAGCGGGCGCAGACGCCAAGTCTGGCCGTGGTTCGCCCGAAGGCGGTCCAGGCCAGCGTGGAAGCGGCGGCTCTGCCCAAGAACATCGTTCTGCCGCAGAGTTGGCCCAAGGCCGCGGGCGAGGGTGTCTGGCAGCCCGTCGGGCCGCTCGTCGGCGGACATCCCGCGATGGAGGAGACCTTCCTCCATCCCGATCCGCAGCGGCCGTGGGCCACGTCGTATCTGGTCTGGATCGATCCGCGGGCGCTCGCGGTGCACTATGAGACGGGTCTCAGCGAGCCGGTGAGCGCGTCCGGCGTCCACGGCAGCGGCATGCTGCCGACCGACCCCGCCGTCGCAAGCCACGTCGTCGCCGCCTTCAACGCGGGCTTCAAGAGCGAAAGCACGAACTTCGGTGCGATGATGGACGGGGAGACGCTCGACCCACCCGTCGCGGGCGTGGCGACGTTCGCCATCTACCAGGGAGGGCAGGTCGCGCTCGGCGCCTGGGGCAGCCGGACGGTGCCGAAGAAGGGACTCGTGTCGTTTCGACAGAATCTGCCCCTCATCGTGGATCATGGCCAGTTGAGCCCCTTGCTCGGGGATCCTCAGGCATGGGGCGTCGTGGTGGGCAACTCCACGTACGTTTGGCGATCGGGGCTGGGCATCACGCCTGCCGGCGATCTCGTCTACGCGGCCGGAAACCCGCTTTCCGCATACACTCTGGCCGATACGCTGGTGGCGGCCGGCGCGGTGCGGGCCATGCAGCTCGACATCAACTCCTACTGGATCACCTTCAACTTCTACCGGTGGGTGGCGCAAGGGAGCGGCGGGTATCTCGTGGGCACGAAGCTGACGCCGGCGATCGAGCGCCCCGCAAACCGGTATCTGACGCCGGACACCCGGGACTTCTTCTACTTGACGACACCTTGAGGCCCTTCGGGGCGGTGGGGAAAGCGGTGCAGTGCCTTGTCGGCTACGCAGGCGGGACGAACACTCGAGATCGCGGGCTGGGGACATGCCGTGCGCCAACAGGCGGACGTGCTGCGGCCCGAGCAGCAGGGTCGCCTCGCTGAGGCGCTCCGCGGCCCGGGCATCGCCCGTGGCCTCGGCAGGGCGTACGGCGATGCGGCCCTCTCGCAGGGCAGGGTTTGGCAGACGACGCGTCTCAGCCGGATGCTGTCGCTGAGCGAGGCCGGCCTCCTGACCGCGGAGGCCGGCGTCTCCCTCGGCGACATCGTGCGCACCTTCCTGCCGCGCGGCTGGACCCTGCCGGTGACGCCCGGCACCCAGTGGGTTACGCTCGGTGGCGCCGTGGCGGCCGACGTGCACGGCAAAAACCATCACGCCGCCGGCACCTTCGGCCAGCACGTCAAGGAACTTGTCCTGCTCACGGCCGACGGACAGCTCAGGCGCATTTCGCCCGAAGGCCAGAAGGAACTCTTCTGGGCCACCGTCGGCGGCATGGGCCTGACCGGCGTCATCGTAGAGGTGACGGTCCAGCTCGTGCCCGCCGAGACCGGCTATTTGAGCGTCGACTACGTCCGCACAGGCGGACTCGAGGAGACGCTCGAGTGGTTCTCCGGCCACGACCGGCAGTATCCCTACACCGTCGCCTGGATCGACGGCCTGAAGGAGGGTCAGGGGCTTGGCCGCGCCGTGCTGATGGGCGGCCGGGTGACCGCGTCCCGCGAACTCACGGCCGGCGAACCAAGGTACCCGATGCCGCGCGGCGCCGTCCGCGTGCCGTTCGACTTTCCGAAGGGCAGCCTGAGCCTGCCCGTGGGACGAGCCTTCAACGCGGCCTACTACGGCATGCATCGTCCCCGCCAGAACGCGCGCGAGCCGTGGTGGAAGTTTTTCTACCCGCTCGACGTCGCCGAAGACTGGTACCGGCTCTATGGGCGGACAGGATTCGCGCAGTACCAGGGCGTCTACCCGCCCGAGGTCGGTCTTGGAGAGATCCGCGCCATCCTGCGCCGTATCCACGCGGCGCGCCATCCGAATTTCCTCGGCGTGCTGAAGCGCATGGGGCCCGCGTCTCCCGGCATGCTCTCGTTCCCGCGCGAGGGGCTCACCCTGGCCCTTGACCTCCCGGTGCAGGGCGAGGGAACCCTGCGCCTGTTCCAGGACCTCTACGCGATGACGGCGGACTACGGCGGGCGGGTCTACCTGGCGAAGGACGCCTTCCTCACGCCCTCGATGTTCCGCCGCATGTACCCAGGCTGGGAGGCCTTCCTGGCCGTCAAGGCCAAGGTGGATCCGCAGGGCATGTTCCGCTCCCTGCTCTCGGAGCGCGTCGGCCTCGGGGAGGTGCGCTAGATGCCCCCCGGCCGCATCGCCATCCTGGGCGCAACCTCGACCGTCGGGCGCGCCATCGCGGCCGAGTACGCGCGCGGTGGGCGGGACCTCCTGCTCTGCGGGCGCTCGCTCGGCGAGGTGGAGCGCGTGGCGCAGGACCTCAGCCTGCGCTACGGAGTCGCCGCCGAGGCCTGTCTGCTCGACCCCGACCTTCCGGACTACCCGCAGGTGCTCTGGCGCCTCGAAGGCGGGCGGCCGCTCGGGGGCGTCGTCTGGGCGATCGGCACGATGTCGGCCGCCGCCGGGGGCGGTGGTCCCGACGAGATCCGCGAGACCACCTGGGTGAATTTCGGCGCCGCCGTGGCGGCGATCGAGGGCGTTCTGCCGGCCGTGGATCCGAAGGGTTTCATCGTGCTCCTGTCTTCGGTGGCTGGTGAGCGAGGCCGCAGGAAGAACTACGTCTACGGCGCGGCGAAGGCGGCCCTCACCACCTACGGTCAGGGCCTCAATCACCGGCTCGCGGGGCGCGGACCGCGGGTCACCGTGGTGCAACTCGGTGTCGTCGACAGCCAGATGACCTGGGGCATGTCCGGCGGGCCCGCCGGGGCCGATCCCGAGCGGGTGGCGCGGGCGATCGTCCAGGCGGTGCGTGCCGGCAAGGGACGGGTGCACGTGCCGGCCGTCTGGGGACCGATCATGCTCCTGCTGCGCCTCGTGCCGGAGAGCGTCTTCAACCGCCTGCAGGTCTAGGGGAGGGTAGGGCCATGGCGAACGCGGAGCTGCAGATCGGCGAAATCCCCGCGGAGATCGGGCAGGGCAGGGGCCTGTGGCGCCTGATGCGCCCGCGCCAGTGGATCAAGAACCTCCTCGTCTTCGCGCCGCTGATCTTCGCCGACGACTTCCTGCGCCTCAAGGACCTGCTGCCGGTCGCCCTGGCCTTTTTCTCCTTCTGCCTGCTCTCGAGCGCCGTCTACATCGCGAACGACTGGCGCGACCGCGAGGAGGACAGCCGCCACCCTAAGAAGCGGACGCGGCCACTGGCGAGCGGGCAGGTCTCGCTCGAGGCGGCCGGTGCCCTCCTCGCCGTGCTGCTGGCTCTGGGCCTGGGGCTCGCCTTCCTGAGCGGCCCCTGGGTGCTCCTCGTCGCAGCGCTTTTCCTGCTCGTCAACGTCCTCTACACCTACATCCTCAAGTCGCAGCTCTTCCTCGACGCCTTCGGCATCTCCGCGGGGTTCATGCTGCGGGCCCTCGCGGGGGCCGTCGCGATCGGCGTCGCGTTCTCGCCCTGGCTCTTCGCCCTCGTTCTGCTGCTCACGCTCTTCCTCGCCTTCGGCAAGCGGCGCAGCGAGCTCAGGGCTTCCTCGGCGCCCGAGCAGCACCGCGAGGTGCTCGGGCGCTACACGGCGCCGCTCCTCGACCAGATCCTCGGCGTGCTCGTCTCGAGCATGATCGGCGTCTACGCGATCTACTCCTTCGACCAGCCGCTGCATGCGCACGCCTTCATGCTGACGATCCCCTTCGTCATCTACGGCCTCTTCCGCTACCTCTACCTGCTCTCGGCGAACGACCGCGAGAATCCGGACGAGCTCCTCGTCACCGACTGGCCGACGCTCGTCAATCTTGGCCTCTGGGGCGTCACGGTCGTCGCCATGCTGGTGCTGAACCGGCAGGGTGTCCTGTGAAGCGGTACCTGATCTCCGTGCCGAGCGTCGGCGACGTCCCGCTGCGACAGCTCATGGAGATGGGCGTGCGCGGACTCATCTTCGACCTCGACAACACGCTCGTCAGGCCACACAGCGACGAGGTTCCCACCGCGACGTCGCGGCTGCTGAGGGAGGCACAGGAACTTGGCCTCGCCACCGTGATCGTCTCGAACAGCAGGGCGACCCGCGTGGAGCGGCTGGGGCGGCGCATGGGGATTCCGGTCGTCGCGAAGGCGCGCAAGCCCTTCGCCGCCGCCTACCGCAAGGGACTCGCCGTGCTGGGACTCCCGGGCGGGCAGGTCGCCGCCATCGGCGACCACTTCCTCACCGACGGGCTTGGGGCCCTGCGCCAAGGCATGCCGCTGGTGCTTGTCGATCCGATCAGTCGGGAGGAGGACTTCCTGGTGTGGGCGGCCCGCCCCGTCGACTTCATCCTGCGCCGGCTGCTTCTCGGAGAAAGGCGCGGCCCCTCGAGCGCCTAGGCGACGGCGCTCGCGAGGAACATCGGCAGGATGACACAGAGGCGGCCACGTTCGCTGCGCTCGCGCTGTTCAAGAAGCCAGGCGTCGGCCACGCCGTCTGCGACGGCGCCGGAGCTCAGGCCGGCCTGCAGCGCCGCAGAGAGCAGCGGCTGTGCCTCCTCGTAGCTCGTCAGGACGTGCGTCAGCACCGAGATGCGGACGTCGTGGAAGCCCGCGTCGTGCAAGAGGCCATAGAATCGCCGCCCGATCCACGGATTCGCGACGGTACCGGCCATCGCGAGCTTCAGGGCCTGCGTCAGCTCGACGTTGTCCGCGTCGACCGTCCAGAGTTCGTAGTCGAGGTCGAGGAGCGCGATGCGGCCGCCGGGCCTCAGGACCCGCCGCGCCTCGCTCAGGGCCTTGGCCGGCTCGTGCAGGTGCTCGAAGACGCGTTCGGCGCGGTAGCCGTCCTGGCTCCCGTCCGGGAACGGCAGGGCGGCCGCTGCGGCGTGGCGGAACTCCGCCCCCGGCACCTTGCGCCGAGCGTGCTCCACCATGTTGCGGCTCGCGTCGACGCCAACCGCCTCGATGCCGCGCTGGCGCAGCAGCCCGACCGCCGTGCCCGGGCCGCAGCCGATCTCGACCATGCGCTGGCCTGGCGCGAGGGCGAGGCGGGCGAAGGACTCTTCCCGCACCGCCTCGAGCCAGCCGAGCTGCTCGACCTGCTCGAGGAAGGCGATGAACTGACCCGGATCCTGGCTCGCGTCGATATTGCTGAAGTGGCTGATGTCGATGGGACGACCGCTTCTCGTGGCGTCGCTCAAGGCGGCTACCTCTCCTTTGTGTGGACGTGGGCGAGCTCGTCGTGGCGGAAACAGTCCACGACGTGGTCCATGACCATGCCGGTGGCCTGCATGAACGCGTAGCAGATCGTCGGCCCGACAAAGCGCAGGCCCTCGCGGCGCAGCGTCCGGCTGAGGGTCTTCGAGACGTCGGTCTCCGCGGGGACGTCCTCGGGCCGTGCCCAGTGGTTCACCTGCGGCGCCCCGCCGACCAGGGCCCAGAGATAGTCGGAGAACGATCCCGAGCGCTCCTGAATGGCCAGAACCCGACGGGCGTTTTCGACCGCCGCCTCGAGCTTGAGACGGTTGCGGACGATGCCGCGATCGAGCATCAGCCGCTCGATATCATCCTTCGAGAAGGCCGCCACCTTTGCGGGGACAAAGCCCGCGAACGCCCGGCGGTAGTCTTCCCGCCGGTGCAGAATTGTTCGCCAGCTCAATCCCGCCTGCGCGCCCTCGAGGCAGAGGAACTCGAAGAGACGTACGTCGTCGTAGACCGGAACGCCCCACTCGCGATCGTGATACCGGGCATAGAGCGGGTCGTCCGGTGGCACCCAGGCGCAGCGGTGCACGAAGAAATCCCCCCGCCGCATAGTTGTCCACGGCGGGGGGGCGCACCTGCAGGGAAGCCGCGGAAACGGCCGCGCGCGGCCGCCGTTTGGCGCCGCGCGCAAGTCGCTTCTTGGAACTGGCGCTGGGGCTGGCCATGGTGGCCGTCGCGCCGGACGGAACGTCGATTGCGTCCCGTCCGCTTCTCGCCGCCGTCGCCACCTCGGTCGCGTGGAGCGGGACCGCATGCATCAAGCGGGAGGGCTCGACGGGAAGGTCCGCCCGCAGCAGTGTACAGCATAGTGCCTGGGCTCCTCTGGCGCATCGTCCAGTTGCTGCGGTCCAATGTTCCCAGGACTCGCTGTCAGATGGACCGCCAGAGTGACATCAGCCATGGGATGGCCACAAGCCCCACCCCCTCGAGCAGCACGATGCCCGCGAGGGTCGTGAAGACATACGGGAGGTACGCGGCGCTGCGACGCAGCTCCTTGCGCACGTCGCCCAGGGCGCTGCGGCGGTAGCGGGCGATCGAGTCGCTGAGCGGCAGACCCAGCTGCGCGTCTCGCGAGAGCAGAGCGACCAGCCGGTCCGTCTCCGGTGTGCGCAGACTGAGGCGCAGGCCGTCGAGCGCGGCGGCGACGCTGTGCCCCTCTTGCACCCGATCCTGAAAGGACCTGAGGGCCGGACCCAAGGGGTCCTGCGCCCAGAGCCCCGCGTAGCGCAGGGCCGCGTGCAGCGGCTGGCCGGCGGCGGCGGCCATCGCGAGGTCGGTGAGAAGGCCGGGAACGGCCCGCCGCACCTGATCGCGGGCGCCGCTTTTGGCGAGGGCCGTCGGGAAGCGCCGCCAGAGCATCGCGGCAGGCCCGGCCAAGGCAAAGAGGGCCATGCCCCAGGGCGCGAGGAGTGCCAGGCCGATCCAGATCGGCAGCAGCAGGGGGCGCTGCCGGCCGGCGCGCCAAAGCGCCATGGCCAGCACCAGACGTGGAAGTGCCGCGATCATGGCAGGAGCGCGGACGCGAGATAGGGCACGCCGCCACCCGTCACGAGCGCCAGGGCGATGAGCCAGGGAATGGGAGCGTTGCCTTCGGCCGCGAGCACCAGCCCCGTGAACAGGAGGGCCGTGGCCATCAGGCCCGTGACCACGAAGTAGGGCAACGTCTCACCCTCCACGCTCGCCACCTCGCGCCGGTCGTCCGCCGCGTCCTCGAGCAGCACCGCAAGGTGGCGGTCCAGGGGCGCTCCCGTGTGTCGGCTGAGCGCGAGGGCCCTGGCGAGCCGGACCAGGAGCCCGATGCCGGCCCGTTGCCCAACATCGGCGAACGCCGCCTCGCTCGAGCCGCCGCGCAGCCAGTCCGCCAGGGCGGACTGCCAGAGCGGGCGCAGGTCGTCGCTGCAGGCCGGCAGGGCCGCCAGGGCGCAGAGCTCCGCGCTGCCGTAGAGCGAGGCCTGTTCGAACATGGCCTGGATCGGCTCCTCCGCCGCGACCGCGAGACGTCTAAGGCGCGCGTGCCGCAGATACTGGCGAAGACCCGCCTGCCAGAGCGCGACGGACGCCGCGGCCGCGAGCGCGACCGCAAGCCCCGAGGCCAGGGCGACCGCGAGCGCGACGAGCGGCGGCAAGAAACGCGCCATGCGCCGCGCGCCACCTGTAGCGAGGCTCGCGCCGAGCAACGCGACCGCGGCCAGGAGCACCGCGCCGTTCATGGCCACACCTGCCCGCCACGGCCCTCGTCGTATTGCAGCAGCATAGTCGGCCGGCGCTGTCCGCCGCTCCCGCGCTCGAGGTGCACCACGCCGCCGAGGAGATGGCGCAGTCTGACGCGCAGCAGGCGAGGCGGCATGCTGCGGGCCGGAGCGGCCGCGTACACGAGACGTTCCGTCACGTCCCAGGCCGAGGTGGCGTGCAAGGTCGTCAGGCTGCCGCGATGGCCGGTGTCGAGGGCGGAGAGCCACGCCACCGTCTCGCGCCCGCGGATCTCCCCGACGATGATGCGGTCTGGACGCATGTGCAGGGCGAGCCGCAGGAGGTCCTCGAGGTCGATGGCGTAGAGCCCGGCGCGGTTGGGAGAGCGCGTTTCCAGGGCGACGACGTGCGGGTGGACACGGCCAAGTTCAAGCTCGCGCGTCTCCTCGATGGTCAGGAGCCGTTCGGATGGGTCGATGACCTCCGCGAGCAGGCGGACGAGCGACGTCTTGCCGGTGCCGGCCGCGCCCGCGATCACGACGTTGCGGCGGTTTTTCACCCAGGAGCGCAGGATGCGCATCGGCCGCTCGTCCCCGTCGAGTGCCTCGAGCCATGCCCGCTCGAGGTCCACCTTGGCCACCTTGCGGATCGTCAGGGTCGGGGCGGGCGTCAGGGGCGGCATGGTGGCGGTGAAGCGCACGCCGTCGCCAAGTCGTCCGTCCGCGTAGGGCGAGGCCTGCGTGAGTTCGCGCCCCAGCGGCAGCAGCAGCCGCTCGATCAGCTCCTGCAGGGCGCGGCGGTCCGGGAAGGTCGCCGGTTCGGGGCCGACCTTGCCGCGCCGCTCGACGAACACGCGGTCGAAGTCGAGCACCATGATCTCGCTCACCTCCGCATCCCTGAACGCGGCCTCGAGCGGGCCGAGCCAGTAGCCGAGGTGCGTCTCAAAGGGCATGGTCCGCCGTCTCCCCGCGCCGGCGCCAGATCTCCGCTCCATGGCGCGCGAGGGTCTGTCTGCGCAGGGGAAGGCGTCCCGCCGGCACCTCGGTCAGGGCGGCGAGCGGCGCGAGACCCGCGAGCCAGCGCCGGTACTCGTCTTCCACCGCGGCTGCGGCGAGCAGGATGTCGCTCGCGTGCGCCAAGGACGCGATCAGGCCGCGGTCGCCGAGATTCGCGCTCGCGCGCACGACCACATGCCGCTCGCCGCGGTCGCGCTCGAGCCGGTCGAGCAGCGGCTCCATGCCGGAGCGCAGCAGGAGCTGCGGCTGGATCGGAGCCGGCACGACCCTCAGCCTCCGCGGGTAGCCCGGTAGCTCCTGGGACTGCCCCGACGACATGTACGCGGCTAGGCATGGCTTGAGCTTCAAGCGGCGCGCGTACTGGGGTTCGGCCGTATCCGTCTCGACGAGCAAGGTGCTGCGGCTGCGGGCCAGGTGGCAGGCGACGGCGAGGGCCACCACCGCCCCCTGGCCGGCATCCCCCGGCGCCACGACCACGGCCAGCGCCGGCTGCTCGCCGGACGGCTCGCCGCGCAGCTCCGCGGCGAGGTCGTCGAGTGCCAGATCGCCGCGGGCGGTGAAGCGTCCGCGCAGCCACGCGATCTCGGCGTCGGGGTGTACCACCTCGATGCGGCGCAGGGCCCGCTGCTCCTCGCCCGAGCGCACAAGACCGGGATCGATGACGACGCGGGCGTACTCCTCGTGCAGCATGCGGTCTTCCGTCTCGGCCAGGGACAGGGTCAGGGGTTGGCCGTAGACGGCCGCACCGCGCTCGTGCAGCTGCAGCACCGTCTCAGGATGCAGGGCGTAGAGCGAGCGCAAGGCAATCCCTCCTACTCTTGCGGCGTGGCGGTGATGATCAGGTGGCCCGCGGCGACGCCCGCGAGGAGCGCCGGGAGAAGCGCCTTGGATACCTCGAGAGCGACAGAGGCACCGGTGCCGCCGGGCGCCACCTGCGCCAGCGGCACCAGAGACTCCGGCGCCTGCCCGGCCTGGGCGATGTAGACGGACACCAGCTGTCCCGCCGAGAGTGGCGGTGCGCTTAGGAGGGCGCCTGCCGGGATGCCGACCACCTGGCCGCCGGCGCTGGACCTCGCGGGTCCCACCCTGACCGCGCTGCGCAGGAGAGGTAGGCCCGCGGCCAGCGGGACCGCGAGCCGTCCTTCGGGCCGACGGAGGAGGGGTCCCGGCAGTTTGCCCGTCCAGTGCGCCTGCCGCACGTCGGCGGCAGTCAGGGAGGTGCCTGCGGGGAGATTCCGCGCGGCTACGAGGATGGTTTCGCCAGAGCCGAGAGTTGCCGCCTCGAAGGCCAGAAAGGCGAACAGGGCGCTCAGCACCGGCAGCCAGAGGGGGTCGCGCAGGCGCTCAGCGAGGGCGCGCAAACTGGGGACGCGTGTCGACAAGGCGCAGTTCCTCCTCTCCAAGCTGTACCGCAAAGGGCAGCGTGCCGAACTCATCCAGCAGCAGGGCCTCGCCGGGGCGGCAAGACCTGAGAAAGTCCAGGGCGCGATCGGAGAGGCGGAGAACTTCCTTGAGGCGAGGCAGATCGCTCGGCTGCTGGTGGAAGAGCGTCAGGCGGCCGGCGTTGGCGAGCACGAGCCTGCCTCCTGTCGACTCCACGAAGTCGCCAACGTTCTGGGTGACGATCGTGACGATGAGGCCGCGCTTGCGCGCCCGCTTGGCGAGGTCGACGAGCGCGTCCTCCGCGCCGCCGGCTCCCAGCCAGAGATGAGCCTCGTCGAGGGTGAGCCAGAAGGGCTGACGCAAGGCCAGGGCCTCTGCCGAGGAGATGGCGTAACGGGCGGCCTCACCCAGCAGGGACGGCCAGGCCGCCTGCGGCAGGCTGCGCAGCGACAGGGCCAGACGGGTCGGGCCCTGGGCGTCTGCGGGCAAAGCCGCGCCCGACTCGCCGCCCAGATGCCGCACGACGGGCAGGTACTCGCCCTCCGGATCGACCACGAGCAGGTAGTCCGGCCGCTGTCGAAGGAGTTCCGCCTTAACGAAGGCCGACTTGCCATGCCCGGGGCTTCCCAGTACCACCGCCATCGGGTTGGCGGCGTGGAGGCGGTCCCGCCGCACGGAGGTGCGGTCCCTGAGGTGCACGCCGAGCTGGTCGCCTTCGGCGGCGGGCGCCGCGGCGGGCGTCAAGTCCAGGCAGGAGAGGGCGGTGGCCGTGAGCAGGCGGGCCGGTGGCTCGCGCCTGCTCGGCAACGGCAGGAGCCAGTCCTGCTGGGCCGCCTGCAGGCCCAACTGCACTTGCAGGAGGAAGCCCATCTCGGCGAACGTGGTGCGCATGAGGGCCGCTTGCGCCTCACATCCGCCGCGGTCCGATCCCTCGGCCGCGATCAGCCACGCCGTGGCAAAGAGGCGCTCCCGTCCCTCCACGATCACCTCGCGCAGCTTGAAGGCATCCTCTTGCGCCTTCTCCGTCTCGACGTCCGGCAGGCGGCCACGCTGGCGGCGCAGGAAGGAACTCGCGTGCAGGTGCTGCAGCCGCCGCTCCAGGCGGAGCCGTGCTTCCGCCGCGGAAAGCGGGCTGAGCCGCAGGGCCACGATCGCGGTCTGCGAGAGGGACCACAGCCGCTCGAGGCTGAGCTCGTCCAACTGCTCCGGATAGGACTCCACCGCCATGAGCTGGCGGAAGCCGGTGCCCGCCTCCAGAAGGCGCATATGGGCGCGGGGCCCTGTGCGGCCCGACGTGGGGAAGGCCGCGCGCGGTCGGGCGGTCACCCGTCCGGTGCCTGCGAACCAGTGGGGCAAGGCGGGATTGGCGATGGCCCAGCGAAGCTCGGCCGGTGGTTCCTCTCCGAGCGGCCGAGCCGCAATGCCCAGGTCTTGCAGGGCCTGTTGGTTGCCCGCGCCCTCCTGGAGCCAGAGGTAGAGGTGGCGGAGCGCGGCCTGTAGCGAGAGCGTGAAGAACAGGGGACCCTGCACGGAGAGCAGGAAGTTGCGCAGCGCGACCTGATGGGCGTCGCGTTCCTCGGCACCCAGCCAGGCGTATTCCCTGCGACCGAGCTCATAGATGGTGCCGGCGGGCAGGTGTGCGTCGAGGGAGTGCGGCGACCATCGCATCAGAGCGGAACACGACCCGCGATCGGGTCAATCGACATCAGACCACGACCCTCCTTGTGGGATAGGTCGTTATTCCAGCAAATGTAAATGACACCTGCAAAATACTGTTCGGACTGTCCATTTCTGGCGCAGTCCGTAGGCTCAGCCTCGGTGCGGTATCCACCAGTGCGCGACGCCAGGCTCCACCGGGCCCAGACTTGGCTCGGCCACCGCGCCGCCAGCGGGAAGTCCCCTTGAGCACTGCGGCGGACGCCTGCCGGCGATGGGGCGACACCCTGGGGCTTCGAGCGTGGCAGTACGGTCGGGCACCGCCGCGTCCTGAGCGCGGCCAAGGGTCGGGTAGCTGGACGCTATGCCTGTGAAGGGTAACATAGCCGCCTGCGCCCCCTTCGAGGTTTGCCACAAGTTATGTAACGTCCGTCGTCCGTGCCACCGCCCGGGGTCCGCGACAAGGCGGCGGCGCCGCAGGACGCGGCGCCGCCGAGGTATCGAGGCCGGAAGGAGCCGAGCGTTTCAGGCGAAGAGCAGGCGGTCCAGACCGCGCACCAGTCCCTGCACCCTCAGGACTTCTCTCGTCGCGAGCAGCGTGCCCGCGACGTAGGGGTCCGCCCCGGACCCCGCGTCGTGGCGGATGGTCAGCCGCTCGTTGGGTAGGCCGAAGATCGTCTCGAACGCGATGACGTAGCTCGGCAGGCGCAACGAGTGCACCTGCGTGCCTTCGATCTCGGCGCCTCGCGTGTCCGGGCGACCGTGCAGGGCGGAGGGCGCCACCTCCTGGCGAGGCCGCGCCACTTGTCCCAATTCCTCGGCGAGTTCCTGCACCGTGCCGCTGGGCGCGTCCATCTTGCCCGCGCTGGCGTAATCGATGATCTCCCACGACGGAATGTACTTGGCCGTCTCAAGCGCGAAATGCTTGGCGAGAGCCGCCGTGATCGAGAAGTTGCCCGCCGCGATGACGCCTAGGCCCTTGGCCGTCGCCAAGGCGGCGATCTCCTCGTAATCCTGCGCCGTGAGGCCGGATGAACCGATCACGACACGCACCCCGCGCTCGAGCGCGAGGATGGTGTGGCGTTTCACCGCCTCGGGCGAAGTGTAGTCGATGAGCACGTCGGTCGGTTCGGTGAGCGCGGACGCAAGGTCGGGGGCGATCTGGACGCCCGCCGGGGAAAGCCCGAGTGCCGTACCGACGTCGGAGCCAGCCAGCCGTCGCGCTACGGCGCCCGTGAGCTGGAAGCCTTCCGAAGAAATGATCTGCCGCGCGACGGCGCCGCCCGTCCAACCGGTCGCTCCCGCCACGCACACACGAATGGTCATCGTCACCCGCTCCTGGAGAGTGTGCCGCCACCTTCTGCCGTTGGCGGAACGTTCGCCTGTCGCCCTCCGGTTACCTGCTGTCCCGCGGTCTACCCACTAGACAATGCGCGATGGTTTCGAACTGATGCCTCGGCCCGTCCTGCGCCGGATCCTGCCAAAGGGTGACGTCGTGATGCTCCGCGGCGGGCGAGCGGCGCAGGGTGTGTCGCCAGAGGCGCGGCGCGAGGCGCCGGATCGGTTGGCCGTCGACCTCGAGCAGCGCGTAGCCCGCGCAGGGACCCGCCAGCAGGACGGCGACCAGGAGCGGCAGCCGCCCGGCGAGCGCCGCGAGAGCCAGCAGCCCGACCGCGAAGAACGAGATCGCCTGGCTCGTCTCGAGGTCACCCCAGATGCGCGGCTGCACCTGCAGCAGGTCGACCGGTACGTGGCACTTCACAGCAGGAGGCGCCGCCAGGCGCCGAGCAGAGTGAACGGCAGGCGCAGCATGAAGAAGAGCAGCACGAGACTCAGCAGCATGTCCGATGCGGGCACCGCGATCGAGAGTTCTCCCGCGAGACCGCGCACGCCCACCAGGATGAAGGCCTCGGCGGCTGGCAGGACCGACCACGCCGCCGTCTGCCAGATCCAGAGCATGGGGATGCGCCCAAGGCGTGCGTGCACACCCAGCAGGAAGGCGAGCGGCGCGACGGAGGAGAGCAGCGCGAGCGCTGCGAGACGCGCCAGGAGCAGGCCCGCCAGGAAGACAAGCATGAGGAGGTATGGCACGCCGAAGACGAGCAGGTCTATGAGACTGGACCCGAACCCCATCGCAGGAACCGCCACCGCCCCCGCCACCTGGCCGACCGTGGCCACGAGGGCGTCGTTCAGCTGCCAGAGCCAGGAGACGATGGTGTGGCTCACGAGCACGCCGCCCACGGCGAGCATGAGGCGCGCCACCGCCTGCAGGGACCGGCCGTAGCCGGCCTCCAGCATGAACAGCGGTACCGCGAGCGCGCCACCAGCCAGCAGCGCGATGTGGGAGAGCTCCGACACCACGGCGCCGGACGGCGGGAAGCCATGCGCCCAGAGCAGGGCGCCCACCCAGCCGTACGCGCGCTGCAGCGCCGGGCTCAGAGCGGCGCGGAAAGTCCAGCCCATTGGAAGATCACCCGTACGATGTCCTTGGCGAAGATCACGAGCACCAGCCCGGCCATCACCGAGTACAGGTGGCCCCAGGCGCGCGTGCGGTGCTGCGGATTGTCGCCGCTCGTCCAGAGCAGGTACGCGCCGTAGAGCAGGGCGAGCACCGCGAAGCCCGCGAACCAGCTTTGCAGCGTCGTGATGGCGTTGAGGACGAACTGCAGGATGGGCATCGAACCTAATCCTGCGCCAAGGCGTCGGCCGGCGCCTTGCCTTCAGGAGCATCCTCGCCCAGCGGCAGGGGAGGATCCAGAAAGCGCAGGCGGTCCGCGACGATCTCGATCACGCGGCGCTGTTCCCCGTCCGAGGTGTCGAGGGGGCGACTCGCGATGCGGCCTTCGATGCCGACCAGCCTGCCCTTGAGCAGGTACTTGGAGGTGGCCTCGGCCAGCCTGCGGAACATGACGACGGGCAGGAAATCCGTACTGTTGCCCGCGCGGCCGATCGCCAGCGAGAACGCGGAGATCGCGAGGCCGTCCCGCGAGTAGCGGAGAACCGAGTCCGTGGCGAGCCGACCGACCAGGACAACGCGGTTGATCATGGGACATCTCTCCTTTCTTGGCGCGGAAGTCCCATTCGATCCTCGAAATGGGTTATCCTTCCAACGGATGTTCGCCTGTCGGTGGCGAATGCCGTGCATGGCCTCGACCGAAAGGGGGAGCTTCGGTGACGGAGGAGACGTGGATCGCGGTGGATCGCTTCTTCTGCGACCACCTGGTGCCAAGCGACGAGGTCCTCGACGCGGTGCTCGAGGAGTCGGCCGCGGCGGGACTGCCGGACATCCAGCTGGCGCCGAACCAGGCGGCGCTGCTGCAGATGCTGGCGCGACTCCAAGGCGCCAGCAGACTGCTCGAGATCGGTACGCTCGGGGGCTACAGCGGTATCTGGCTGGCGCGGGCGTTGCCCGAGGGCGGTCGTCTCGTGACCGTCGAGGCGAATCCCCACCATGCGGAGGTCGCGAGACGCAACTTCGAGCGGGCGGACGTTCTCCACAAGGTGGACCTGCGCCTGGGACCGGCCGCGGACGTTCTGCCAGCCATCGCGCGGGAGGGCGGCGATCCGTTCGACCTCGTCTTCATCGATGCGGACAAGCGGAGCATACCGCTCTACTTCGATTGGGCCCTGCGCCTCACGCGGCCCGGCAGCCTGATCATCGTGGACAACGTCGTGCGGCGGGGCGAGGTGGCTGTCGCCTCGAGTGCGAACGAGGACGTTCAGGG
Source organism: Bacillota bacterium (assembly GCA_021810725.1). GTDB lineage: Bacteria > Bacillota > Sulfobacillia > JAJZYS01 > JAJYTV01 > JAJZQO01. Next base: position 24,777 of record JAJZIE010000001.1, read on the forward strand.
CGTGCGGCGCTTCATCCAGAGCCTAAAGGGCGACGACCGGGTGCAGGCGACGGCCCTGCAGACCGTCGGGACGAAGGGATACGACGGTTTTGCGATCGTTCAGGTCCTCTAGGGCCAGGCGGCGCGTTTCGGGGGGGCACCGTTCGACCGGTGCCCCTTTCGGTATGGGGGATTCGCCGCGGAGGTGTCGATTGACAAACGCTCCCCTGGCGGCTAACCTCTTAGAACAAGCGAAAGCGAAGATGGAGAGCGCCTGCGGGAAGCAGTCCACGAGCGAGCCGGGAGGGTGGAAGCCGGCGGACGGTGCGCAGGACGATGCCTCCGGAGTGCGCGCACAAAGGCCTATGGCCGAGGACGCGCCGGTGCCACCGTGATCGGCGAGAGTCCAGCCGTCTTCGGCTGGAGAATGAGGGTGGTACCGCGACCCGTCGCCCCTTGAGGGTGGCGGCGTTTTTCTATTTCAGGGGAGGTTGCCGAAATGACCGAGCGGTTCACGATTACGACGCCGATCTACTACCCGAACGACCGCCTGCACATCGGCCATGCCTACACGACGGTGGCGGCCGACGCGATCGCCCGCTTCCACCGCCTGCGCGGGGAGGACGTCTTCTTCGTCACCGGCACCGACGAGCACGGCCAGAAGATCGAGGACCGTGCCGGCAAGGTGGGCAAGACGCCGATCGCCTACGTGGACGAGATCGTGTCCGACATCCGGGAACTCTGGCAGACCCTCGGCATCTCGAACGACGACTTCATCCGCACGACGGAACCCCGCCACGAGCGCGTGGTGCAGGAAGTGTTCCGCCGGCTCGAGGCCAAGGGCGACCTCTACCTCTCGCAGTACGAAGGCTGGTACTGCACCCCGTGCGAGTCGTTCTGGGTGGAGGGCAAACTCGTCGACGGCAACTGCCCGACCTGCGGCGGACCGGTCGCGCGCCTGAACGAGGAGAGCTACTTCTTCCGGCTCTCGCGCTACGCCGAGCCGCTGCTCCAGCACATCGAGAGCAACCCGGAGTTCATCCAGCCCGTCTCGCGCCGCAACGAGATGATCCAGTTCATCCGCCAGGGGCTCGAGGATCTCTCGGTGTCGCGCACCAGCTTCCGCTGGGGCATCCCCTTGCCCCAGGATCCCCGCCATATCGCCTACGTCTGGGTGGACGCCCTGACCAACTACATCACGGCCTGCGGCTATCTGCAGGATCCGGAGCGCTTCAGCCGCTACTGGCCGGCCGACGTGCATCTCGTGGGCAAGGAGATCGTGCGCTTCCACGCGGTGATCTGGCCGGCGCTCCTCCTGTCGCTCGACCTGCCCCTGCCGAAGGTGGTGTACGGACACGGCTGGCTGCTCCTTGGCGAGCAGAAGATGTCGAAGTCCAAGGGCAACGTCATCGACCCGCGTCAGCTGGTGCGGCGCTACGGCCGCGACGCCGTGCGCTACTACCTTCTGCGGGAAGTCCCGTTCGGCGCGGACGGCAACTACACGGAGGACGCCCTGATCCTGCGGACCAACGTCGATCTCGCGAACGACCTCGGCAACCTCCTGTCGCGCACCACGGCGATGATCGAGCGCTTCACGGGCGGCGTCATTCCGAGCCCCGCCTCGAGCAGCCTGCGGGGTCAGGCGGAGGAGACCGTGCGGCGCGTCGAGGAGCGCCTCGCGCGGCTGCAGGTGTCGGACGCCGTCGCGGCCGTCTTCGAGCTTGTCAAGCGCGCCAACAAGTTCATCGAGGAGGAGGCGCCGTGGCAGCTGCACCGCAGCGGCGACCCGCGCCTCGCGGATGTCCTCTACGACCTCGCGGAGTCCCTGCGCATCACCGCCGTGCTCTTGAAGCCCTTCCTGCTCGAAGCGCCGAACGCCATCTACCGACAGCTCGGACTGGGCGATGCGGAAGGCGCCAGGCTGGCCGACGCGGCGTGGGGCGGCCTTGCCTCCGGCACCAAGGTGGAGCGAGGCGAGCCGATCTTCCCGCGCATCGAGACAGAGCGCGAGGCAGAGGAAACGCCGGCGGCGCCAGCCAGCGCCGCCCCGGCCAAGGCCAAGGCCGAGGCCACGGCGCCTACGCCCGTTGACGCGGGCACCATCACGATCGACGAGTTCCAGCGCCTCGACCTGCGCGTCGGCACGATCCTCGAGGCGAGCCGCGTCAAGGGCGCCGACCGCCTCCTGGAGCTCAAGGTGGACCTTGGCGAGGGCGAGCCCCGCACCGTCGTCTCAGGCATCGCCGAGTACTACGAGCCGCAGGCGCTGGCCGGCACGCAGATCGTCCTCGTCGCGAACCTGCAGCCCGCCAAGATTCGCGGTGTCGTCTCGCACGGCATGATCCTCGCAGGCAAGACGGCGGACACGCTGCAGATCGTCTCGCCGCGCCAGCCGCTGCCTGCGGGGACGAAGATCAAGTGATCGTAGACAGCCACGCGCACCTCAACCACGAGGACCTGCTCGGGGAGGCGGATGCTGTCCTCGAGCGGGCCCGTGCGGCGGGTGTGGGAGCGGTGGTCGTGGTCGGCTACGACGTGCCCTCCTCGCGGCAGGCCGTCGAGCTCGCCGAGCGCCTGCCCAACGTGGTGGCGGTCGTCGGGCTCCATCCGTACGAGGCCGGACGGGCCACGGACGACGACATCCGGGCCATTTTCGAGCTCGCCCGCTCGACACGCGTCGCGGCGATCGGTGAGATCGGCCTCGACTACCACGGCGACGAATTCGCGCCAAAGGCGCTCCAGCTCAGCCTGGCGCGCCGCCAGATGGCCATCGCGGACGAGCTCGGCCTGCCTGCGGTGCTGCACCTTCGGGAGTCAGGCCTCGACATATTGCCCCTGCTCGACGCATATCCCGGTGTCAGGGCCGTATGTCACTGCTTCGACGGCGGCGAGGCCCTGATGACGGAGGCGCTAGCCCGCGGCGCTTTCATCTCGTTCGCCGGCAACCTGACCTTCAAGCGCAACGAGACGCTCAGGAGCCTCAGCGGCCGGGTGCCGCTCGGTCGCCTGCTCGTCGAGACCGACAGTCCCTACCTGGCGCCTCAGGGCCATCGCGGCCGCCGCAACGAGCCTGCCTTCATCGTGGAGACCGTCGCCACGCTGGCGGCGGCGCAAGGCGTCTCGGCCGAGGATCTTGCCCTCGCGACCAGCCGCAATGCCCGGGAGATCTTCCGTCCTCTGCGCAGCGATTTCTAAGGGATCGGATCAATTCTCATCTTTTCCGTGTTTGAGGTCATAGGAAGCGGGTGATACAATACGGCAGTCCTACAACTTCTGCCGAATGGAAGGTTGTAGGAAGAAGGAGGTCCGTCTTGCCACAGCTACGACAGGCAGGATGGCGCAGCATCGCGCTGATATCGGGCGCCCTGCTCGTCCTGCTTGCGGGTTACGCCGCAAGGGCAACCGCCCTGCGCAGCAGCCCCCCCGTGCGGGCGGCTGCGAAGGCACACAAGACGCTCACCAAAAAGCCGCTCCCTCTGCCCACATACGGCGCGACGCTGGACAGCGCCGATCCGGCCCCCGGTTACCAGAATGCTCTCTGGAGCGGCACCGTGCAGAATACGGCCACGATCGTGGCCGCGCGGCTGAGCGACGTATCGGTTCCTGTTTCGTACGGCGTGCGCAAGGTCTATGACCCCAACCTTGCGCTGGGCAGCGAAGTCGTGGCGGCCAAGGGCCAGCCCGGCGTGGCGGTGGAGACGGTCCGCCGCATCTACCAGGGCGCGCGGGTCGTGTCCGTGGCGATCGTCGGCGAGACGGTCGTGAAGGCGGCCCGTCCCGAGCTCGTGCACATTGGCGCCAAGCTGCCCGAGGTTTCCCGCGGCAGCTTCACCGGGCGCGTGGCGGCAACCCTGAACATGGTCGCCACCGCGTACTGGGCGGATCCCAGCTGGTCGAACGGCAGAACGGCCACAGGCGTTCCCGCACGCTACGGCGTCGCGGCGGTGGATCCGAGCGTCATCCCGCTCGGCACGCGGCTCTTCATTCCCGGCTACGGCTACGCGGTGGCCGCGGATACCGGCGGGGCGATCGTCGGAGATCGCATCGACCTCTGTTTCGATACGGGGCAGCAAGCCCTGGATTACGGTCGCCAAAGCGTCACCGTCTACGAACTCGCGACCAACTAGCATGAGGCCGGGCGGCGCTCCCCCAAGGGGGGGCGCCGCTTTTCGCGCCCCTGCGGGCCGCATGCTACAATATCGGAAATGGAGCCCAAACTGACCTCCCCCAGCGTGGTGCGGGAGCAGCTCGCAAGTCTCGGGATCCGGCCGCTGAAGCGACTCGGGCAGAACTTCCTCGTCGACTTCAATCTGCGCGAGCGCATCGTCGCCGGTCTGGAATTGTCCCCTGGGGAGCGGGTCGTGGAGATCGGGCCAGGCCTCGGCGCGATCACGCAGGGCCTCTTGGAGCGCGGGGGCGACGTCCACGCGATCGAGATCGACCACGCGCTGGCGGCGCACCTCGTTGGCTTTTTCGGCCCAGGCCTGCATGTCCACGAGGGGGACGCGCTCGAGATGGACCTCCGGGAACTCCTCGGCAGGTCGGGGAAGCTCGTGGGCAACCTGCCCTACTACATCTCGACACCTTTGATCGCGGCCGTGCTCGAGGCGAAGCCCAGCGTCGCGGTCTTGATGGTGCAGAGCGAGGTGGCGGAGCGGCTGAAGGCCCCGCCCGGATCATCCGAGCGCGGAGCGCTTACGCTACTTCGGGAGTATGCGGCGGACGTCGAACCCTGGGCCAAGGCTGGCCCGTCGCAGTTCTACCCGCCGCCGCAGGTCTCGTCGCAGGTCGTCCGGCTGCGCGTGCGCCCGAGCCCAGTGGACCTGCCCTGGGCGGCGATCCGTCCGGTGGTGGCGGTGGCCTTCCGCTTCCGGCGCAAGACGCTCCAGCGGGCCCTGCGCGAGGGTCTGGGTCTCGGGCCCGGGGAAGCGGACGCGGCACTCCGGACGTCCGGCATCGACCCGCAGCGCAGAGGCGAGACGCTTTCGCTCGAGGAGTTCGGCCGGCTGGCCGCGCGCCTTGGCCAGCGCGAGGAGCTCCCTGGCGGCGCCGGCGACGCCCCGATCTGAAGGCGGTGGAGGAGAGGTCCGTGCTCTATCACAGTCCGAGCCGCGGGGTGATGGACCTGGAGCAGGTGTTCCAGGACATCGTCGCGTTCGTTCGCGAGGATCCGCAGGCGGAGCACAAGCTGATCATCGGCACCGACTCCCAGGCCAGGGACGAAGTGACGTTCGTCACGGCGATCGTCATCCACCGCCTGGGCAAGGGAGCGCGCTACTACTACCACCGCGAGGTGCACCGGCGGTTGCCGAGCCTGCGCCAGCGCATATTGCTCGAGACGTCCCTCAGCCTCGGCGTCGCGAGCCGCCTCACCGAGATGCTGTCGCGTCGCGGCCATCAGGGCTTCGACATCGAGATCCACCTCGACATAGGCCAGAACGGCGACACCCGCGACCTCATCCGGGAGATCGTCGGCATGGTCTCCGGCAGCGGTTTCGACGCGAAGATCAAGCCGGATTCGTTTGGCGCGTCGACCGTCGCGGACAAGTACACCAAGTGACCGGATCGCGGACGACGGGCCCGGCCGGCACCGCCGCATCGCGCACCATGCGGCTCGTGGACGCCTGCGGCGGCGCCTTTTGGACCACCCGAGCCGCCCACGCTTAGGTGACACAATGACGCTTGACACCGTTTCGAAGGCTCTGATAAAATGCTTCGATCTTGACCCCATGCTTTCTTTCTGGTAGTATGAGAGCGTACCGCTCCGTTCAGGAAGGAAGTGGGGCGTTTGGCGGCTAAGCGCGTCTTGTCCGATATCAAGCGTGACTTGGACGGCATGATCGGCGAAAGGATCCGCCTCAAGGCGAACCGCGGACGCCGTAAGGTGGACGAGCGGGAAGGCGTATTGGAGCGGACTTATCCGTACATCTTCGTGGTGAAGATCGACGATGAGCCGTCCGGCGCCAGGCGCGTATCGTTCAGCTATGCCGATATTCTTACGGAGACCGTTGAGCTCGAAGTGGCGTCAGATGGCGTCTTTCATAGAGTCAACGTGAACTAGAACTGAAATGAAGCCCGGAGGCGCCTTGCGGTGCCTCCGGTTCTTTTTGTGTGGCGGTGGGGAGAGGAAAAGGTTCGCCGCTCTCCGCGCGATGGGCGGCCCGGTGGATGGGTGCCGGCTCTGTCGCGCGCAAAGCGCGCTCAGTTCTGAGAAATCGGTCCTGGCTGCGGCATAGCCATGCTCATGCGTTGGAGCCTTCCCCCACGAATCGGATCCCGGTTGCGGCCAATGCCAGCACGGTGCATGTTAAGCGGGAGGACAGAGGAGGCGACCACTTGGATCTTGCGAGGCTGGGCCCGCCGATCTTCTTCTTGCTGCAGCTCGTCACAGCGCAGGTTTTCAGGTTCTATCTGCCGGAACAGCTGACGGTCGGCAACGCTTCGCAGACCGGGCAGCAAATGTATGTTTCGCGACGCATCGCGATCTGGATCGGCCCAATCGCGGCACTTCTGGTCGGAATGCTGGGTTCCGTGCTCTCCGCGTCGTACGTCCTGCTGATCGACGCCGCCATCTATGTCGCCATGATCTACCTCTACCTCACCAATCTGCAGGGCCGTCATCGCAGCTGATGCCTCGGAACCTGGAACCACCATCGAGCGCGGCCGCGGCACCAGAAGGCCTTCGGCTGCGTTTGCGCGTCTCTGCGCCAACACCGCTTGCCGTCATCACGGCCGGGCAGGCATAGGCCTCTGCGCGGCGCAAGGCGTATGTTTGGCCACATCCGGCCTCGCTTTCCGACCCCGTGCGCGCTGCCCGCCGGCGGCCGCAGGAGCGCGAAGCCGATTTGCCGAAGCGTGCGCGGAAACCCTGTAGCGCGGAGTGGTCAGGCTGAACGTAGAGGCGGTCGTGTTCGATCTCTTCGGGACCCTCGTGCCGAGCTTTTCCGCGGAGGCTTACGAGCCCTGCCTTGTCGCGATGGCTGACGACCTCGCCGTCCCGCTGGCGTCGTTTCGCCGGGTCTGGAACGGCCAGCTTTGGCAGGACCGCGTGCTGGGGCGCTTTGCCGACGCCCAGGAGAGCATCGCCCGTGCCTGCGAGGCCCTGGGTGCCAGGCCGGGTGAAGACGCGGTGGAGCGGGCCCTGGAGCGTCGGCTCGAATACGAGCGCTCGCTGCTCAGGCCCTTCGATGACGTACTGCCCACCTTCGCGTGGCTGCGCGGGCAGGGACTGCGCATTGGACTCATCAGCAATTGCGCCATGGAACTCCTGCCGCTTTGGGAAGAGACCGAGATCGCCCAGGGGCTTGACGCCGCGGTGCTGTCCGCGGCGGTGCACCTGGCGAAGCCCGACCCGCGCATCTACGAGCTCGCCTGCAGCCGGCTCGAGGTGGCGCCGAGCGGCTGCCTCTACGTGGGCGACGGCAGCGACGACGAACTGCCCGGCGCCAGGGCGGTCGGGATGCAGGCGGTGCTCATCGCCGCACGCCGAGATCTCGCGGGGCGCCGGCGACAGCCCGACGTGAACTGGGATGGGACCAGGATCGAGCGCCTCGCCGATCTCAAGCGGCTTCTGGCCTAGGCGTCGCGGGAACTATGGAGACGGGTTTTTCGCCACCTCAAGGCTGAGAAGGGCCGTGAGCGAGCGCAGGCGCCCGTCACGCAGCCCGGGATGGGCATCCCAGGGGTCGTAGAGGTACGCGGCGAGGCCGGCGGCCATGGCGCCTTTCACGTCGATCTCGAGGAGATCGCCGACGTAGCAGGCGTCGCCGGCCTCCACCCCCAGACGATCGAGCGCGAGGCGGAAGATCCGTGGGTCCGGCTTCTCGACCCGGACCACATACGAATCGACCACCGTCCCGAACATGTCGCGAAGGCCGGCGGCGGCGAGCTGTTCCTCGACGCGCCCGTCGGAGTTCGATACGACCCCGAGCAGGAAGCCGCGCGCCTGAAGAGTGGCGAGGACGGCCGACGCGTCGGGCGCGGCGCGACGCCACATGCCCTCCCGGGCGCCGAGGTGCTCCGCCTCCACGGCCCGGGCGAACGCCCGCTGCGCCGCGTCGCCGAGTCCGATCGCTTCGGCGATTGCGCCGAAGTAGCCCTCGAAGAACTCCGTCGGCCTCTTTGGCCGCTCGGGTGCCGGCCAGCCCTTGCGGGAGACTTCCCCCGTCGCGCGGCCGAGATCGTCCGCCGAGACGCAGGAGCCCAGGCGTTTCGCGAGCGCGGCGAGCCAGGGGTAGTCGAGGTGGAGGAGCGTGTTGCCGGCGTCGAACAGGATTGCTCGCATGGTGGAAACCTCCCTGCCGCAGACTGCCGGTCCGCTCTTCCTTCTGCGGCCCGTGGGCGGGTCTCCTGCCGACTTCGCATGCCGCCAGGCCTGAACGGGTAGCCTCCTCGCAGTGCGGGCCGCACGCGCAACACCACGGAGGCTCGGATGCGGCCAGAGGGGAGACGGCATGGCGAAGGGCGCCCTTATGCTGATCGGCGGGCACGAGGAGCCGCGCGGCGAGATCCTGCGCTGCTTCAGCGAACTCGTGGGGGGCTCGCGCGAGATCGCCCTCTGCACCCTGGCGACGGTGGAGCCCCAGGCGGCGTTCAAGCGTTACCGCGAGAGCCTGAGGGACCTCGGCGTCACGGCCGTGCACCACCTCGACGCCCGCACGCGCGAGGACTGCAGCGACGAGCGGGGCATCGGCCTGCTCGAGCACGCGGATGGGATCTTCTTTTCCGGCGGCGACCAGCTGCGCATCACGAGCGTCCTGGGCGGCACGCCGTACGAGGATGCCTTGCGGCGCGCGCATCTTCGTGGCGCGGTGATCGGTGGAACCTCGGCCGGCGCTTCCGCGATGAGTTCGACGATGCTGGTCGGCGGCGAGGACGAGGAGTCCGCCCGGCGCGGCACGGTCACGATGTGCGCGGGCCTCGGCCTCCTGCCGGACGCAGTCGTGGACCAGCACTTCGCCCAGCGCGGCCGCATCAACCGCCTGCTGGCCGCGCTTGCGCAGAATCCCGGCATCCTCGGCATCGGCATCGACGAGAACACGGCCGTGCTCGTGCATCCCGGCGAGCGCATGCAGGTCCTGGGCAGCGGCACGGTCACGGTGCTCGACGCCCGCGGCGCGTACGTCGGCGACGCCTCGGAGGCGGCCGTCGACAGGCCCATGCGGCTTGGCCCCGTCGCGCTCTGGGTGCTGCCCGAACGGTCCACGTTCGATCTCGCCCGACGCGTGTCGACGCATAATCCCGATTCCCCGGGGGAACATAGCGAAGCGCCTGCATCGCGCTGAGGAGGAGCCTTTCGTGCAGATCCTCGCCTGGCGGTACTTCGAGGGGCCAAACCCGCACTGCCACAGGCCCATGCTGGAACTGGAACTTGAACTTGGCCGATTGGCCGAACGGACGACGAGGGAATTCTCCGGCTTCACCGACACCCTATTGCGGGATGTGCCCGGTCTCGGCGACCACCATTGCAGCCTGGGCTATCCCGGCGGCTTCGTGCTCCGCCTGCGGGAAGGTACCCTGCTCGGGCATGTGCTCGAGCATCTGGCGCTCGAGTTCCTGCATGGCTGCGGGGCCGAGGGCGTCTACGGCAAGACGCGTCAGATCGGGCGCAGCAGCCGCTACCGCGTCGCCTTCGAATCGCCGGAGGCCGAGGTGGGCCACCTGGCGGCAGAGATCGCGCGGCAGTACATCGCGGCGCTCGTGGCAGGGCAGGCGATCGCACTTGAAGCGGAGCACCGGCGGCTGAGGGAACTTTACGCCCGGCGTTGCCTGGGTCCAAGCACGGCGGCGCTTGTGCAAGCGGCCCTGCGGCGCGACGTCCCGGTGCGCCGCATCGGCGCCACCAGCATTCTCGAGTTCGGGCACGGGCAGTACATGCGCCGCGTGCAGGCGACCCTCACCGATCGCAGCTCCGCGGTGGCGGTCGATCTCGCGGGCGACAAGCAGCTTTGCAAGGACATCCTCGCCGCGCAGGGCATCCCCGTGCCGCGGGGCCACGTCGTCGAAAGCGCCAGGGAGGCGATCGCGGCGCAGGCCGCGCTCGGCTGCCAGGTGGCTGTCAAACCGCTCGCGGGCAGCCAGGGGCGGGGCGTCACGCTGGGCCTGACCGAACCCGAGGAGATCGAGGCCGCGGTCGCCGTGGCCCAGGCCGTGATGCCCGAGGTGCTGGTGGAGGAGCAGGTGCAGGGCAGGCAATACCGCCTGCTCGTCGTCGACGGCCAGGTGGTGGCTGCGGCACAGCGCCTGCAGGCGCAGGTGACCGGGGATGGGCGCAGCAGCGTCCAGGAACTGGTGGCGCAGCTCAATCTCGATCCTCGGCGCGGCAGCGGCCACGAGAAGCCCCTGACGAAGGTGCCTCTCGACGCGATCGCCCTGCGCTGCCTGGCCCGCCAGGGTTTCAGCGCCGAGGACGTGCCGCCGCTCGGGCGTACCGTCCTGCTGCGCGAGGCGGCCAACCTTTCGACAGGTGGCAGCGCCGTGGACGTCACCGACGAGGTGGCGGAGCCGCATCGCCTGCTGGCCGAGCGGGCGGCGCGGGCCATCGGGCTTGATGTCGCGGGCGTGGACATGGTCGCCGCGGATATCACGGATCCCGCGGGTCCCGCGTGGGTGCTCGAGGTGAACGCCGCCCCAGGCATCCGCATGCATCACCACCCGACGCTTGGCGAACCGCGTGATGCGGCGGGAGCGGTGATCGAGTCCCTCTATCCGCCAGGCAGTCCCTCCCGTGTTCCGCTCGTGGCCGTCACGGGCTCGAACGGCAAGACGACGACGGTCCGACTCGTGAGGCAGATGCTCGAGCAGACCGGCCTCATGGTGGGCTACACCTGCACCGACGGCCACGGCGTCGCTGACGACTCGCTCGGGCGCGGCGACGATGCGGGCCCGCGCTCGGCCCGCGCGGTGCTGAGGGATCCAAGAGTCCAGGCGGCGGTGCTCGAGGTGGCGCGAGGTGGCATCGCGCGCGGCGGTCTCGGCTACGACCGCGCCGACGTCGGCTGCATCCTGAACGTGACCGGAGACCACCTCGGCCAGGACGGGGTGGAGACGATCGAGCAACTGCAGCTCCTCAAGGCCCTCGTGATCGAGGCGGTGCGGCCGCAGGGCCGCGTCGTCCTGAACGCCGACGATCCCGGCACGCCTCGCCTGCAGCAGCGGGCCGCCGCGCCGGTGATCCTGTTCGCGGCTCGCGCCGACGGCGTCGTGCTGCGCCGCCACGTGGCGGCGGGCGGCGAGGCGGTGGTGGCCGCCGAGGGGCAGCTCGCGGTCGTGCGCGGCGGCAGGGCGGAGGCGATCCTGCCCATCGCGGAGATCGCCGTGGCCGGCGGCGGAGCCTGGCGCCCGATGCTGGAGAACGCGCTGGCCGCGGCGGCCTGCGCCGTGGGACTTGGCCTGCCGCCCGCCGCGATCGCCGCGGCCCTGCGCGCGTTCCGCGGCGACTCCGGCCAGAACCCTGGCCGACTCAACATCCACGAGATCGGGGATGTGCGCGTCGTGGTGGACTACGGCCACAACGCCGCCGCGCTCTCCGCCGTCGCGCCAGGCCTCAGAGCGATGACGCGGGGACGTCTCGTCGGGGTCGTCGGCCTGCCCGGCGACCGGCGCGACGAGGACGCGTTGGCCCTTGGCCGCACGGCCGCGGACGCCTTCGACGTCGTGTACTGCAAGGAGGACCTGGACCGCCGCGGGCGAGCGGTCGGGGAGATGGCCCAGCGGGTCGCGCAAGGCGTGCGCCTGGGCGGCCGCCGCCCGCACCTCGTGCTCTCTGAGCGCGACGCGTTGCGCACAGCCCTGCGGGAGGCGGAGCCGGGCGACGTGGTGGCGGTGTTCTTCGAGAAGATCGGTCCCATCCTCGAGGAGATCGAGCTCTGGCGGGCCGGCAACGCGCCTGGCGCCAAGAACGTCGCATCGCTTGCGCGGCGCGGAGGGGCAGGCTAACCTCAGGGCGGGGGTGTGTCCGTGCGCTTTTTCGCGCCGGCCAAGCTCAACCTGAGCCTGGACCTGGGTCCCGCCCGCCCAGACGGGTACCACGAGATCCGGTCCGTGATGCAGGCGGTCTCCCTGGGGGACCGCCTGCACGTCGTGCCCGCCCGGGACCTGCGCGTGGAGAACCCGTCGGTGGCTTCGGGAGATCTCGTGCTGCGCGCCGCGGAGGTGTTCCGCGCCGCGACCGGCGTACGCCCGGCCGTGGCCGTGACGGTGCAAAAGCGCATCCCGATCGGCGCGGGCCTCGGCGGCGGCTCGAGCGATGCGGCCTGCATGTTGCGCGCGCTGCGCGAGCTGCTCCTGCCGGACCTCCCGACCGGGCGGCTCCTCGAGATGGCGCGGGAGATCGGCAGCGACGTGCCCTTCTTTCTTGGCGCGGGCCCCAGGGCGCTGGCCGTCGGACGCGGCGAGATCCTGACGCCCCTGCCGCCTGGCCCGCCGCGCTTCGCGGTGATCGCCTGGCCCGGCGCCGGCCTCGGCACGCGTGAGGTCTATCAGGCGAGCCAGCCGGGCTCCGGGGATGCCACGGAGCAGGTCCTCGCCGGCGCCGAGCAGGCGCGCAACGACCTCGCGCCGGCTGCGCTGCGGCTTTGCGAGCCCTTGCGGGAGATGGTCGAGCGGGCGCGACGAGAGGGCGTGCGCTTGCAAGTGACCGGAAGCGGCAGTGCCGCGTTCGCCCTCTTCGCGGACGGCAAGGCCGCCTGGGACGCGTTCGTCGTTCTGCGGCGCGTCGTACCGCGGGCGATATTCTGCCAGACGCTCGAGGCCTGGCCGTGGCGTTTGCCCTAGCGTGACGGTCGCACCGGACCTGGCGGGACGCGCCAGGATTTGGCCGTGCGGCGGCGAAGGACCGCCGCAGGTCTGGCCGCGATCCCGCGGCGGCGTTCGGATGCCCACAGGTGGGCAGAGCTAGATGGCGGGGCGTGCGATCGGGAGTCAGGTCCGGGAGGAATGTCCAGGTGGTCGATGTCGTGGTCCTGGCTGGCCGGCGCAACGAGGGAGAGCTCAGATCCATCTCGGATGTCGGGTGGGAGGCGCTCGTGCCGATCGCCGGCAAGCCCATGGCCGCCTGGGTGATCGAGGCGCTCAAGGCGTCCGGCGTAGCCGAGCGCATCGTGGTGGTCGGCCCCGAGGAGCTGAGAGAACACCTGCGCGAGCAGGACGCCGTGATCACGCCCTCGGACGACCTGATCGAGAATGTGCGCCGCGGCGCGCACGCCATGAGCCTTGAACACCCGCTCCTGGTCGCGACCTGCGACATCCCGATGCTGACGCCGGGCTCGGTCGGCGCGTTCGTGAACGCCGCGGCGCAGAATCCCGCCGAGTTCCACTACCCGGTGGTGCGGCGCGAGGACGTGGAGCGGCGCTTCCCCGGCAACAAGCGGACCTATGTCCGGCTGAAGGACGGCACCTTCACCGGCGGCAATATCATCCTGCTCGATCCCAAGGCGGCCCCCCGCGCGATCAATGTCGCGGAAGAACTTGTGGCGCTGCGCAAGAAACCATGGCGTTTGGCTCTTAAAGTGGGCACCTCTTTCATGCTACGATTGCTCCTTGGGCGGGCGACCGTCGCCGAGGCCGAGGAACGTTTCTCGCGGCTGCTCGGCGTGGTGTCCCGCGCTGTGCCGTTGCCGTATGCGGAGATCGGAGTCGATGTCGACCATCCCGGCGACATTCCGTTCTGCGAGAAGGAGCTGCGCAGCACGGAAACGGGGGCGCGAGGTGGCTAGGGAAGCGCGATACGCGCGGCTGCGGCGCATCATAGAACTGACCCGGCGCATCGCGACGGCGCCGGGGCGCCTCTATTCCCTGGCGGAGCTTTCCGCCGCCACCGGCGCCGCGCGCTCGACCCTATCCGAGGACATCACCCTGATCGACGACGTGCTGCAGGAGAAGGACCTCGGCGTCGTCGAGACCGTGACGGGTGCCGCCGGCGGCGTACGCTATCGTGTGGGCTTCTCGCCGCAGCAGGCCGAAGACCTCGCGCAGGCGCTCGCGGTCGAACTGTCGGATCCGGAGCGGATCATTCCGGGTGGCTTCCTCTACATGACGGATGTCATCTTTTCACCCCACTGGTCCGATCGCATCGGTGCCCTCTTCGCGGGGCGGTTCCAGGCGCAGGCTCCGGACATGGTCCTGACCATGGAGACGAAGGGCATCCCGCTGGCCTTGATGACGGCGCGCTCCCTGGGCGTTCCGCTCGCGGTGGCCAGGCGCGAGAGCCGCGTCACCGAGGGACCTGCGATCTCCCTCAACTACGTCTCCTCCTCCGGTCGCATCGGCACCATGTCGCTGCCGCGGCGCGCCCTGCCGGCCGGGAGCAGGGTGCTCGTGGTGGATGACTTCCTCAAGGGCGGCAGCACGGTGCGCGGACTCGTGGACCTGTGCCAGGAACTGGGGGCCGCCTGCGTCGGCATCGCCTCGCTCTGCGAGACGCCCGCGGAGGACAAGTACCTGCCCGCGCCGCAATTCAGCGTCTTGCGGCTCGACGCGGTGGATGAGCATCTGAGGCGGGTGCAGATGGGACCGTCGGATTCCTTCCAGCTTTATCTCGAGGAGGCACGTCATCATGCCTGAGGGGATTCGACCCGTCGTCCTGGCAGCCGGCAAGGGCACGCGGATGCGCTCCGAGCTGCCCAAGGCCCTGCATCGCCTGGCCGGCCGGCCGCTGCTCGGTCACGTGCTCGCGGCGATCGAGGCCGCGGGTCTGCCGAAGGCGCTCTGCGTCGTCGGATATGGCGGCGAACTCGTCGAGGAGTATTTGGCCGAGCAAGCCGACACCGTCTGGCAGAAGGAACAGCTCGGCACGGGGGACGCGGTGCGCACCGCTCTTGCGGCGATCGGCGACGACGCGGGCTGGGTGCTCGTGGTCAACGGAGACCTGCCCCTCTTGCGCGGCGAGACCCTGAGGGCCCTCGTCGCGGAACGGGGACCCATGGGCAGCCTCCTCGTGGCCGAGGTCGCGGATCCGAGCGGCTTCGGGCGGATCGAGCGGAGCGAGCAGGGCGGCCTTCGCCGCATCGTCGAGGATGCGGACTGCAGCGACAGCGAGCGGGCCATCCGCGAGGTGAACGTCGGAGCCTATCTCCTGCCGCTCGCCCCTCTGCGCGAGGCGATTGCGCGGGTCGGCACGGCGAACGCGCAGGGTGAGCTCTATTTTGTCGACGCCGTGACGGATCTCGCCGCGCGGGGCCTGCTCTCGGTGGTCGCGGTCAGCGCGGCCGACGCGGCGCAGGTCAACGACCGCCGCGAGCTCGCCCTGGCGGAAGCGGCCCTGCGCCGCCGCCAGGTGGAACGGCTGATGGACGCGGGCGTCACCGTGCTCGACCCCTCGACGACCTATGTCGACGCGACGGTGGCGGTCGGGCGCGATACCATCCTGCATCCCTTCACGTTCCTCGAGGGCGAGACCAGGGTAGGCGAGGGCTGCGAGGTCGGGCCGCAGACGCGGCTCCTAGACTCCGTGCTCGGCGACGCCTGCAAGGTCAGCTTCTCCGTGCTTGAGGAAACCGAGCTTGGCGACGGCACCTCGTGCGGTCCGTTCACGCATCTTCGTCCGGGGACGCGGACAGGCAGGCAGGTGTCGATCGGGAATTTTGTCGAAATGAAGGGCGTCGAGGTCGGCGACCAGACCAAGGTGCGCCACCACAGCTACCTCGGCAACGCGGCCATCGGCCGGCGGGTCAACATCGGAGCCGGTACGGTGATCGTCAACTACGACGGGCGCCGCAAGCACTTCACGCGCATCAGCGACGGAGCGTTCATCGGCTGCAATGCGAATCTGATCTCCCCCGTGGAGATCGGCCGCGAAGGTTATGTCGCCGCCGGATCGACCATCACCCAGAATGTGCCGGACGAGGCCCTCGCGGTGGCGCGCGAACGCCAACGCAACATCGAGGGTTGGGTCGCCCGGCGTCGAGCACGGGAGGAGTAGGGCGCAGTGGGATACCGCGACGGTGAGCTCAAGATCTTCTCCGGAAGTGCCAATCCGGCCCTGGCCCAGGCAATCGCCCAGCAGATCGGCGTGCCGCTTGGGGACATGCAGATCGGGCGCTTCTCGAACGGCGAGGTGCGCGTCATGATCCGCGACAACGTGCGCGGATGCGACGTCTTCGTCATCCAGCCGACCTGCGACCCCGTGAACGAGAACCTGATGGAACTGCTCGTGATGCTCGACGCGTTCCGCCGCGCGTCACCGCAGCGCGTGACGGCGGTCATCCCGTTCTACGGCTACGCGCGCCAGGACCGCAAGACGTCTGGACGCGAGCCGATCACCGCCAAGCTGGTTGCGAACCTGCTCACGACGGCCGGCGCGGACCGCATCCTGACGATGGACCTGCATGCGCCGCAGATCCAGGGGTTCTTCGACATCCCTCTCGACCATCTCCTGAGCGTGCCGATCCTCGCCAAGTACTTCCGCGACCTCGGCCTCAAGGACGGCATCATCGTCGCGCCGGACGCCGGCGGCGGCAACCGCGCGCGCGATCTTGCCGAAAGGCTGGACATGCCCATCGGCTTCATCGACAAGCGCCGGCCGGAGCCGGGCGTCAGCGAGGTGACGCACGTCATCGGCAAGGTGCGGGACCGCACCTGCATCATGGTCGACGACATGATCGACACCGGCGGCACGATCGCCGCCGCGTCGGTGGCTCTCCTCGAGCACGGCGCGCGGGAGATCTACGTCGCCTGTACCCACCCGGTGCTTTCGGGCCCAGGCATGGCGCGCCTGCAGGCCGCGCCGATTCGCGAGGTGGTCGTCACGGACTCGATTCCCCTGCGCGCCGACGCGGGCCAGCGCTTCCGCGTGCTGTCGGTCGCCCCTCTTCTCGGCGAGGCGATCACGCGCATCCACGAGGACGAGTCGGTTTCGTTGCTCTTCCAATGAGCGGGGCGCCGCGGCTCCTCTGCGGGCTCGGCAACCCGGGACTTGAATACCACGGCACGCGGCACAACATCGGCTTTCGCGTGCTCGACACCTTTGCGCGCGAAGAACGCTTCGCGTTCCGCCGCAGCCCCTACCAGGGGTACCTCGCGAAGGGCAGCGGCCCGTCGCCGCTCTACCTGCTCAAACCGACCACCTTCATGAACCTGTCGGGGCGATCTGTGCGCCAGGCCGTCCACGCGCTGGGCATCGCCCCGGAGGAGATCCTCTGCGTCTGCGACGACCTCGACCTGCCCACTGGCCAGATCAGGCTGCGCGCCGAGGGCAGCGCAGGTGGGCACAATGGATTGAAGTCGATCATCTCGGAGCTCGGCACGCAGCGCTTCGCCCGCCTGAGGATCGGTATCGGCCGGCCGCCGGACGATGACGTGGTGCGGTTCGTGCTCGGGGCGGCCCGCGGCGAGGACGCGGTGCGCCTCGCGTGGGCGGTGGATCTCGCGGTGCAGTGCCTGCGCACCGCGGCCACAGAGGGCATCGAGGCGGCCATGAACGCATTCAACGGCCGCAGCTATCCTGCATAGGTAGGGAGTGGCAGCGCCGCATGGCGCTGCGGTGGGGGGACGCGATTGGAGCTCACGGCACTGTGGCACAGTGCCCCTGAGTATCGGGCCTTGCGCCAGGGACTCCGGGGCGCTCCGACGGAACAACTGGTGGTTGGCCTGCAGGGGGCGGAACGCGCCTACCTGGTGGCCGCGCTTTTGCGTGAGCGGCCGGTGCCGGCCCTATGGCTCCTGCCGTCGCCTCAGGCCGCCGAGCGCCTGCAGGCCGATCTGTCGACGCTCCTGCCCGATCGCGAGGTGCTCTACTATCCGGAGCGCGAGGTATTGCCGTTCGAGGTGATCGCCGAGTCCAAGGGGCGCGTCGCGGCCCGCCTGCACGCGCAGTCCAGACTCCTCGCCGGGCGCGACGTGGTGGTGGTGGCGTCGCTCGAGGCCGCGATCTCGCGCCTGACACCACCCGACGTGGCCCGCGCCGCCGCGCTCGGGCTCAAGGCGGGCGATCGCCTGGACCTCAGGCGCACCGAGGCCGCGCTCGCGAGCCTCGGCTACGTGCGTGAGGAGAGAGTGGACGCGCCTGGCCAGTTCGCGGTGCGCGGCAGCATCCTCGACGTCTTCGGCCTTGGCGAGAGCGCCCCGGTCCGCGTCGACCTGTTCGACGACGAGATCGAGAGCCTGCGCACCTTCGACCCGGAGACGCAGCGATCGCTGGAGAGGGTCCAGGAACTCTCGGTCGGGCCGGCGAGCGAACTTGTGCTCTCGGAGCAGGTGGCCAAACAGGGCCTTACCCTGATCCGGCGCGAGCTTGCGCTGCAGATCGCGAGGCTGCGCCGCGCCGAACGGCCGGACATCGCCGGGCGGCTCGAGGAGCGCATCGGCCACGTCGTCGAGAGCTGGGACGGCGTGCCGGGCGGACAGGGCGCGGAGCGCTTCCACGCCTTCTTCTACGGCACCGGCGCGAGCCTCGTCGACTACCTGCCGGAGGATGGTCTTGTGCTCATCTCGGATCCCGACCGGTCCTGGGAGGCGGCACGCGCCGCGCACCGCCTGGCCCAGGACCGTTCGCTCGCGCTGCTCGGCGAGGGCGCGATGCTCCCCCGCCAAGGCGAGGTGCTCGTGCCCGAGCCGGACGTCGAGACGGCGCTCAGGCGTCATCACCGCATCGCCTTCACGATCCTGGCGCGGCGCATCGGCCAGTCTACGCTGGGCAGCGTCGTCTCGATCGCGTCGCGGCCGGTCGAGAACTTTCAGGGCCAGTGGCCGCTCTTCCTCAAGGAGCTCGAGCGGCATCGCGATGGCGGCTATCGCGTCGTACTGCTCGCGTCGACGCCCGAGCGCCATCTGCGTCTCCGCCAGGAACTGCAGAAGAACGGAGTGGAGCCGAGGGAGGGCACCCTGCTCGACGCGCCCGAGCCAGGCGAGGTGCTGCTGGCGCCCGCCGCCCTGCAGAGCGGTTTCCACCTGCCGGGTCTCGCGCTCTGGCTCTTGAGCGACGGCGAAGTGTTCGGCCGGGAGAAGCGCCGGACCGTTCGGCCGAGGAGCGCGGAAGAGGGCCAGAAGCGCCTGCGCAGCACGGCTGAGCTCAGGCCGGGCGACTACGTCGTCCACGTCCATCACGGCATCGGCCGCTACCTCGGCATGCGCGCGATGGAGATCGAGGGCGTGCGCAAGGAATACCTCCACCTCAGCTACGCCCAGGGCGACAAGCTCTACGTGCCGGTGGACCAGATCGACCTCGTCCAGAAGTACGTCGGCCAGGAGGGGCAGGAACCGCGCCTCTACCGGCTGGGCGGCAACGACTGGCACAAGGTCAAGGCGCGCGTCAAGACGTCGGTGCGCGAGATGGCCGCGGAACTCCTCGAGATCTACGCACGCCGCGAGGCCACGCCGGGCCACGCCTTCTCGGCTGACGGCGAGTGGATGCAGAAGCTCGAGGACGCCTTTCCCTACGAGGAGACGCCGGATCAGCGCAGGGCGATCGAGGAAGTCAAGCGGGACCTCGAGCGCCCGCGACCGATGGACAGGCTGCTCTGCGGCGACGTCGGCTACGGCAAGACGGAAGTGGCGGTGCGCGCGGCCTTCAAGGCGGCGCTCGACGGGCGGCAGGTGGCGGTGCTTGTGCCGACCACGATTCTCGCCCAGCAGCACTTCAACACCTTCCAGCAGCGCTTCGCCGGATTCCCCGTCGAGGTGGAGCTGTTGTCGCGCTTCAGAAGCCCCAAGGAGCAGGCCGATGTCCTGAGGCGCCTCAGGCGCGGCAGCATCGACGTGCTGATCGGCACGCACCGCCTGCTGGCGCAGGACGTCCAGTTCCACGACCTCGGTCTCGTCGTCGTGGACGAGGAGCAGCGCTTCGGCGTGCGCCACAAGGAGCGGCTCAAGGCCCTGCGGGCCAGCGTCGACGTCCTGACGCTCACGGCCACGCCGATTCCGCGCACCCTGCACATGGGCCTCGTCGGCCTCAGGGACCTTTCGACGATCGACACGCCGCCCGAGGACCGCTTCCCCGTGCAGACGTACGTCGTGGAGTGGGGCGAGGAGCTTGTCCAGGACGCTCTGAGGCGTGAACTGGGACGCGGCGGCCAGGTGTTCTACGTGCACAACCGCGTGCAGACGATCGAGGCGGCGCAGCTGATGTTGCAGCGTCTCGTGCCGGAGGCTCGGGTCGCGGTCGCGCACGGCCAGATGCCGGAGCACGTGCTGGAACAGACGATGCAACACTTCCTCGACGGGGAGTACGATGTGCTCCTTTCCACGACGATCATCGAGTCCGGACTCGACATGCCGCGGGTGAATACGCTGATCGTCGAGGACGCGGACAGGCTCGGGCTGTCGCAGCTCTATCAGCTGCGTGGCCGCATCGGCCGCTCGAACCGGCTTGCCTACGCCTACTTCACGTACCGCCGCGACCAGGTGCTGAGCGAGGTGGCCGAGAAGCGGCTGGAGGCCATCCGCGAGTTCACGGAGTTCGGCGCCGGGTTCAAGCTCGCGATGCGGGACCTCGAGATCCGTGGCGCGGGTAACATCCTCGGCGCGGAGCAGCATGGCTTCATCGTCGACGTCGGCTTCGACCTCTACAGCCAGATGCTCGAGGAGGCCGTGCAGGAGCTCAAGGGCGAGGCGCAGCCGGAGCACCACCTGCCGTCCCTCGACCTGCCGGTGGACGCCTTCGTGCCGGCCGACTACGTGCAGGACCCCCGTCAGAAGGTCGAGATCTACAAGCGCCTCGCGGCAGCTCAGGATGCCCAGGAGGTCCAGGACCTCTACGAGGAGGTGGAGGACCGCTTCGGCCAGATGCCGGAGCCGGTCCAGAGCCTCTTCCGCGTCGCGGGCATACGCCTGCGCGGCGAGGAGCTCGCCGTCAGCGGCATCCGGCGCGAGCGCGGCGAAGTGGTGCTGAGCATGCGCAGCCTTGGCGCCGTCTCGCGCGAGCGGCTCAAGGAGCTGCCGGTGCGGTATCGCGGGCGTGCGACGGTCTTCGCGGGGCAAAGCCCCTATGTGGCCCTCAGACTGCCGGGAGCATCGGGTCCCGAGATGCTGACCGCGATCGAGGAGCTCTTCGACTTCCTGCGGCCGAGTCAGGCGACCGCGTGAGAAAATTGTCGGATTAGGACGGCTTGACCCCCCGAAAGGCGATTTGAACCCCGAAATCTCTAGCAAGCCTGCCGACCGGCCTCCGGACGAGGAGGACGGCCCTTAGGTGTGGCCTGCAGGAACTGGAAAAATCCTGCATAGGGCGCAGGGGGGCTAAATATACTACGGTTGGCAAAACTACCGGCCGAGGGGGGAGCAGGGTGAAGGCTACCGGAATCGTTCGCCGCATCGACGATCTCGGCCGAGTGGTGATTCCCAAGGAGATCCGTCGGACCTTGCGGATCAGGGATGGCGACCCGCTCGAGATCTTCGTGGATCGCGACGGCGAAGTGATCCTCAAGAAGTACTCGCCGATCGGTGAGCTTGGCGAATTCGCCAAGGAGTACGCAGACTCCCTGAACGAGGCGGTCGGGCACATCGCCGTGATCGCCGACCGCGACGCAGTCATCGCCGTCGCCGGCGCTCCGAAGAAGGAGTTCCTCAACAAGGCGGTAGGGTCCCTGACGGAACGCTGCATGGAAGACCGGCAGGTATACGTCGGACCGCGGCCTGGCGAGAAGCCGAAGGGCGCCCTCATCGGCGACGAGGAGGACGAGACGCGCTTCACGTCCATGGTGGTGGCTCCGATCATCGCCGAAGGCGACCCGATCGGTGCGGTCATCCTCTGCACGAAGGAACCGAACGTGCAGATGGGCGACATGGAGCGCAAGCTGGCCGAAACGGCCGCCGGGTTCCTCGGCAAGCAGATGGAGCAGTAAACAAGAGCAGAAGGTGCATGAACAAGGGGGGAGCCGCGCGGCTCCCCCCTTGTTCATGCCCAGCTTTGGCGCTCGGCGTGTTGACGCCATCCGGGGCCAAGCCGGACGGACCTGCCCCCCGTCAGGCGTCCTTGGCAGCCCACTCCTGCTGGCGCAGCTCGACCCGGCGGATCTTGCCGGAACTCGTCTTCGGCAAGGACTCGACGAAGTCGATCTTGCGCGGGTACTTGTAGGGAGCGGTCACGCGCTTGCAGTGCTCCTGAAGCTCCCTGGCCAGTTCATCGGTTCCCTGGTAGCCCTGGCGCAGGGTGACGAAGGCCTTCACGATCTCGCCACGGTCGGGATCGGGCGAGCTGACGACCGCCGCTTCCAGGACGGCGGGGTGTTCGATCAGCGCGCTCTCCACCTCGAAGGGGCCGATGCGGTAACCCGAGGAGATGATGATATCGTCGGCCCGGCCGACGAACCAGAAGTAGCCGTCGTCGTCGCGGTAGGCGCGGTCGCCGGTGACGTAGTAGCGGCCGCGGCGGGTCGCACGCGTGGCCTCCTCGGCCCGCCAGTAGCCCGCGAAGATCGAAGGGGCGTCATCGCGCACGGCGACGTCCCCGACCTCGCCCGGCTCCGCCTCGTCGCCGCCGTCCGTGAGCACCCGCACGTCGTGCCCGGGGGTGGGCAGACCCATGGAGCCGGGCCGGACCTCGAGCTCGGGATGGTTCGCGACTAGGCAGACCGTCTCGGTCTGGCCGTAGCCGTCGCGGATCGTGACCCCCGTCGCGTCGCGCCAGAGCCGGATCACCTCGGGATTGAGGGGCTCGCCCGCCGCGACCGCGGTACGGACGTGACTGAGGTCGTACCGGGAGAGGTCCTCCTTGACGAGCAGGCGGAATTCGGTCGGCGGGGCGCAGAGCGCGGTGACGCCCTGGCTCGTGAGGATCTCGAGGTGCCGACGAGGCTCGAAGCGCCCTTCGTACATGAAGGTCGGCACGCCGAGCTCCCACGGTCCGAAGAGCACGGACCAGGCGGCTTTCGCCCAACCCGTCGCCGAGGTGGACCAGAAGAGGTCCTGCGGCGTCAGGCCGATCCAGTAGCGGGCGGTGACGCGGTGGCCGATCGGGTAGCGGTGCAGGTGCAGCACCGCCTTCGGCTCGCCGGTGGTACCGGAGGTGTAGTAGCAGAGGGCGGGGTCGTCGCTGCGGGTGCGCACGGCGGGAGAGCCGGACGGCACCTCGCGCATCTCGAGGTCGAGCGGGCGGAAGCCCTGGCGCTCGCCATAGGCCACGTACCGCAGGGGCGGCGCGTCCTCGCCCAAGGCCTCGACGACCGGCGCGAGCTCGGGCGTCGTGACGATCGCCTTGGCCCTCGAGTGCTTCGTGCGGTAGAGGAGGTCGCGCGGCCGGAGCATCTCCGAGCACGGGATGGCGAGCGCGCCGATCTTGAGCGTCGCGACCATCGTCTGGTGCCAGGCGGGAATCTTGGGCAGGACGATCAGCACGCCATCGCCGCGCCCGACACCGTCGCGGCGCAGGACATGACCGATGGCGTCCGAGGCCTCGGCCATGTCACGGAACGAGTACGCCCGCACCGCACCGTCCTGCGCCATGAAGCGCAGAGCCGGCCGATCCTCCTCCGCAAGCCGATCTACCACATCGGTGCCAAAGTTGTAGTACTCCGGGATTTCCCAGTGAAAGGCTTCGTAATCCTCCTTGTAACTCGCCATCCAAGCCACCTCCCGCAACCCTTTGGGCCAGGGATTCGCACTCGTTTGGCGAAGACCTGCGGCGCACGTGATGCTCCAAATGGACACTCCCGCGGGGCCGTTTGGCAGGTGCCACGCACCTTGCCCAGGCGCCGCGGAGGGAGGAGGACTTCGTCTTGGTGCAACTGGTCGCGCTTTATAGGCCGCCTGAGGACAAGGAGGCATTCCTGCGCCGCTACCGCACCGAACATCTGCCGCTTGCGGCCAAGATGCCGGGACTCGTGTCCATGGCGGCGGGGCCGCTCGATCAGCTTGGGATGGAGCTGCCCTACTGGTACATGGCCACGCTCGACTTCCCGGACCGCGACACCCTGATGGCCAGCCAGCGTGCGCCGGAGAGCCGGGCGGCCCTCAAAGCCCTCATGGCGTTCGCGCAGGGGCTCGTCGACTTCGCCGTACGGGAGGTCGAGGAATGACCGACGAAGCCGCAGGCGAGCCGCTCGTCCTGGTCGACAGGCGGCCGCCGGTCGCGGTCGTCGCGCTCAATCGGCCCAAGGTGCGCAACGCACTCTCCTTCGCCTTGATGGAGGCCCTGGCCGCGGCATTCTCGGACCTCGACCGCGACCCCGAAGTGCGCGCGATCGTGCTGACGG
>JAJZIE010000061.1 GCA_021810725.1 Bacillota bacterium
CGATCGTAGCGTAGCCGGGGCAGCGTCGCCCGCAGCCAGATGAAGAAGTACATGAACGCCGCCACCTTGATCAGGAACCAGAGCTCCGGCGGCAGCCAGGGTCCGTGCCAGCCACCGAGGAAGAGGGTCGTGGCGAGGCCGGACACCGTGATCATGTTGATGTACTCCGCCATCATGTACATGGCCCATTTGAGGCCGGTGTACTCCGTATGATAACCAGCCACAAGCTCGTTCTCGGCTTCCGGCAGGTCGAACGGGGTGCGGTTCGTCTCGGCGACCATGGTGATCACGTAGATGATGAAGCCGAGGATCTCAGGCACGATGTACCACAGGTGGTACTGCCGCGCGATGATCGTGTTGAGGTCGGCGGAGCCCGCGAGCAGCAGAACGCCGGTCACCGCGAGGCCCATCGCGAGTTCGTAGGAGATGATCTGCGCCGTCGAGCGCAGGCCGCCGAGCAGGCTGTACTTGTTCGATGACGCCCAGCCGCCGAGGATGATGCCGTACACGCCCAGGGCGGTGATGGCGAAGATGAACAGGATGCCGATGTTCGGCCCGCCGATCTCCATCGGCACGGTCTGGCCGAAGATGTGGATCGGCGGTCCCCAGGGGATGACCGCGAACGCCACGATGGCCGCCGTGAGGGAGATGAACGGCGCCAGGAGGTAGATGCCGCGGTCCGCCGCGGTCGGGATGATCTCCTCTTTGAAGACGAGCTTGAGTCCGTCGGCCACGAACTGCATCACGCCGGCCGGGCCGAGGCGGTTCGGCCCGGGCCGGAACTGGAAGCGCGCGAGCACCTTGCGCTCCAGCCAGGTCATCACGCCGAACGCCGCGAGCAGCAGCACAGCCGTGATGAGACCCTTGACGATGATGAGAATGACTGTGAGCATCCTACTCCGCCCTCCCAGCGAGCTCCGCCTGCGGCACGAGCGAGCGCAGGAACGGATCGGGCGTTACGCCCTTCTTGTAGATGCTTGGCTTGACCTCGACGCCCGGCTCGGCTGCGTACCCGCCCTTCGGCAGAGGTCCGCCCTCACGCCGATGGGCTTCAAAGAGCGCGGGCAGTTCGGCCTTCACGGCCGCCTCCGTCTCCTCCTGGCCCCAATCGAGGCCGAGCAGGCGCGCCATCAGCTGCCAATCGTCGTAGACGCCGCTTGGCCTGCTGGCACCGGAGTAGTAGCGCTGCGCGCGTCCCTCCATGTTCACGAAGTGCCCATCGGACTCAGCCCAGCCCGCGAGAGGCAGCACGACGTCCGCACGCTCGGTCGCGGAACTCGGCACGACAGCCGCGACCGCGAGGAACGGCAAGCGGTCGAGAGCCTCGTGGACCATGCCCTGATCGGGGAACTCCAGGAGATCCTCGGCCAGCAGGAACAGCCCGTCGAGGTCGCCCTTGCCGGCCGCCTCGAGCATACCCCTGGCGTCGAGCCCACCCTCGCCCGGCACGAGCCCAACGGCCTGGGCGCCGAACGAATTCGCGATCCCGCCGACGACCATGGTGTAGGTCTCGCCGGACCTCGCCTTGACGGCAGCCTCGATCGCCGAAGCGACGTCCCCGCCGCGGCCGCTCCAGATCATGAGCACCTTGCGGGCCTTGAGGAACGCCTCGCCGAGCTCGCCGCCGCCTTGGGCGATCTCTGTCAAGGTCCTTGCGACATCGTCCGTCTGCACGTCCTCGTGCGGCATGTCGAGCAGGTCCGCGCGTCGGCCGATGCTGACGATGCGCAGTCCCTTGCGCTCGAACCGCCGCAGCCTGAGGCCGAAGACGGGTGCCTCCTCGATCAGTTCGGCGTCCAGCGCCAGCACCAGATCCACGTCGTTCACGTCGTCGATCCGCCCCACAGGTCCCGGCGCGATCGCCGTGGTGAGTGGCATGACGCGGTGGTCGACGTTCTGCGAGCCGAGCTTCTCCTGCATCCAGCGCCGCATCAGGTACTGGGCCTCGAGCGAGCTGCGGCCGCCGCCGAGCGCCCCGACCCGGCCCTTCATGCCGGCCTCGAGCGCCGCGATCGCCTCGGACCACGATACGGGCACAAGCTGTCCGCCGCGGCGTACCATAGGCTCCGTCAGCCGCTCACCCTCGTGCAGGAAGCCGTAGCCGAAGCGGCCGCGGTCGCAGAGCCAACCCCAGTCGATCTCCTCGTTGTCGCGTGACAGGATGCGCTTGACCTCGCCGCGCCGCAGCGACAGCCGGATATTGCAGCCGACTGGGCAGTGCGGGCAGACCGACTCGACCTCGTCGAGGTCCCAGGGACGCGCCTTGAAGCGGAACGGGCGCGACGTCAGGGCGCCGACGGGGCAGATCTCGATGGTGTTGCCGGAGAAGATCGAGTCGAAGGTGCGGCCTTCGGCGACGTCGACCACCGCGTGTCCGCCGCGGTCGTGCAGGGTCAGCACCGGATCGCCGGCGACCTCCTGCATGAACCGCACGCAGCGCATGCACTGGATGCAGCGCTCCTGGTCCAGCTCGACGATCGGTCCCAGGGGACGCGCCTTGTCGAGGTGGCGCTTGTGGTCGGCGAAGCGCGTCATGTTCGGGCCGTAGCGGATCGAGTTGTCCTGCAGGTCGCACTCGCCGCCCTTGTCGCAGATCGGGCAGTCGAGCGGGTGGTTCGCCAGGATGAATTCGAGCACGCCGGCGTGCGACTTCCTGACCTCGTCGGTATCGGTGTAGACGACCATGCCCTCCGCCACCGGCGTGGCGCAGGCCGGCTGCAGCTTCGGCATCTTCTCGATGCGCACGAGGCACATGCGGCAGGCCGCGACCGGATCCATGCGCGGATGGTAACAGAAGACGGGGATCTCGATACCCGCCTGCTTCGCGGCGTCGAGGATCAAGGTCCCGGGCTCGACCTGCACCTCGCGGCCGTCGATCGTGAGGGTAATCAACGCACTACCTCCCCCATCGGGCAGCCGCCCTTGGTGATGTGCGCCTCGAATTCGTCGTGGAAGAGCTTCAGGCCCGACCTGAGGGCGCCAATGGCGGCGTCGCCGAGCGGGCAGAAGGTCTGACCGTCGATGTTGCTGCAGAGGTCCTCGAGCGTCTCGAGATCGCCCGGGCGCCCCTCGCCCGACTCGATGCGCTGGAGAATCTGGTTCAGCCACATGGTGCCTTCCCGGCAGGGCGTGCACTTGCCGCAGGACTCGTGCCGGTAGAACTCCATCAGGCGCAGGGTGGAACCGGCGATGCAGGCCCGATCGTCGAGCACGATGACACCGCCGGAGCCGAGCATGGTTCCGGCCGCCTGCAGCGACTCGTAATCGAGCGGCGTGTCGAACGTGTCGGGCGTCAGGAACGGCACCGAGGAGCCGCCGGGGATGACGGCCTTGAATTCGTGGCCGTCGGGCGGCCCGCCGGCGATGTCGTAGAGGAGCTCCCGCAGGGTCACCTTGCCGAGCTCCACCTCGTAGTTGCCGGGCCGCTTGACGTTGCCCGAGACCGAGAAGAGCTTGGTGCCGGCGCTGCGCTCGGTGCCGAGCTTGGCGTACTCGGCGCCGCCCATCTCGATGATCGGCACGACGGCCGACAGCGTCTCGACGTTGTTCACAACGGTCGGCATGCCGTAGAGACCGGCTGTCGCGGGGAACGGCGGCTTCAGGCGCGGGTTGCCGCGCTTGCCCTCGAGGCTCTCCAGGAGAGCCGTCTCCTCGCCGCAGATGTAGGCGCCGGCGCCCAGGTAGAGCGTAATCTCGATCCGCTTCCCGGACCCCAGCACGTTGTCTCCGACATAGCCCTTGGCGCGGGCCTCGGCGATGGCGCGCTCAAGAACCGCATAGCCGGTCTTGAACTCGCCGCGCAGGTAGATGAACGCGTCTTCGGCCCCGATCGCGTAGGCGCTCGCGAGAACGCCCTCGATCAGCAGGTGCGGAATGCGGTAGATGATCTCCTGGTCCTTGCAGGTGCCCGGCTCGGACTCGTCGCCGTTGCAGACGAGGTAGCGGGTGCGCCCGTCCTTCGGCAGGAAGCTCCACTTGCGGCCGGTCGGGAATCCTGCGCCGCCACGACCCCTGAGGTTCGAGGTCATGACCTCCTGCAGGACCGCGTCGGGCGTCATGTCGAGGACGGCCTTGCGCAGCGACTGATAGCCGCCGTGCTGCTCGTAGACCTCGATTCCGTCGATGCCCGGGACGTCGATATTCTTGAAGAGAAGCCGCTTCTCAGGCACCGCTCCGGACCTCCTTCGCGGCCTTGTCGAGGAAGGAGCGCAACTGCTCCTTGGTCACGTTGGGATAGAAGTCGAGGTTGATCTGCACCGCGGGCGCGTTCTTGCAGAGCGCGATGCACTCGACCTCTTCCACGGTGAAGAGACCGTCCGCAGTCGTGCCGCTACGTTGCACGCCAAGCTCCTCGTAGAGGAAGCGCGAGAGCTCGTCGGCGCCGTTCAGCTGGCAGCTCAGCCCGCGGCAGACCTGGATCAGGTACTTGCCGGTGGGCTGGCGGTGAAACAGCGTATAGAACGTCAGCACGCCCTCGACGTAGGCCGGCGTCACGCGCATCAGGTCCGCGACAACCTGCACCTCAGCCTCGGGAATGTAGCCGAACTCGTCCTCGACGAGGTGGAGCAGCGGGATCAGCGCCGACGACTTCTTGGGGAAGCGATGCAGCAGATCGTTCGCCTTGGCGAGGTTTTCCGCGTTCATCGGTCCACCTCCCCGAGCACGATGTCGATCGAGCCGATCGCCGCGACGACGTCGGCGAGCATCTTGTCCTGCACGAGAGTGGGCAGGGCGGCGATGTTGTAGAACGAAGGTCCCCTGACCCGCACGCGGTAGGGCTTGCCCGAGCCGTCCGAAACGATGAAGTAGCCAATCTCGCCCTTCGGCCCCTCGACCGCCGAATAGACCTCGCCGGCGGGAACCCTGATGCCCTCCGTGAAGAGCTTGAAGTGGTAGATGAGCGCCTCCATGTTGCGGCCGATCTCCTGCTTGTTGGGCGGGTAGATCTTCCAGCCGGGGACGTGCCATTCGCCTTCGGGCAGGTTGTCGATCGCCTGGCGGACGATCTTGAGGCTCTCCTTCATCTCGCGCATGCGCACGTGGTACCGCGCGTAGACGTCGCCGTCCGTCTCGGTGATGACGTCGAAGTCGAAGTCCTCGTACGACGAGTACGGGTTGGTCTTCCGCAGGTCCCGCGGAATGCCGCACGCCCGCAGCAGCGGACCTGTCCAGCCGTAGTCCAGGGCCTTCTCCGCCGTGATCGGCGCCGTGCCCTTGAGACGCTCGATCCAGATCGGGTTGCGGTCAAGTAGCGCGTAGTACTCCTGCAGCCAGTGCGGGAAGCCGTCGAGGAAGGCGCGCAGCTTCTCCTCGAACCCGGGCGGCAGGTCGTTGAGCAGTCCGCCGACGCGGAAGTAGCTCGGGTTCATGCGCGTGCCGGCCGACATCTCGATCAGGTCGAGGATCTGTTCCCGCTGTTGCATCGTGTAGAAGAAGGGCGACATCGCGCCCATGTCCATCGCAGCCGTGCCCAGCCAGACGAGGTGGCTCGCGATACGCGAGAGTTCCGCGAACATGACGCGGATGTACTGGCAGCGCTTGGGCACCTCGACGCCGAGCAGCTTCTCCACGCCAAGCACGTAGCCGAAGTTGTTCGTGATCGGCGAGAGGTAGTCCATGCGGTCCGTCAGGGTGATCGCCTGGTTGAACGTGAGATCCTCGCAATTCTTCTCGATCCCCGTGTGCAGGTAGCCGATGATCGGCTCGCAGGCCCGGATCTGCTCGCCGTCCAGGGCCACGCGCACGCGCAGCACGCCGTGGGTGGCCGGGTGCTGCGGTCCGAGGTTGATCACCATGGGCTTGAGGCCAGTCTCGGGGTCGACCTGGCCGATGGTCGTCTCGATGTCTGCCATGCCGATTCCCCCCTTACTCGCGCACCAGCGGCGGCAAGGGGTCGAGCCCCGTGAGGGGGTAGTCCTTGCGCAGCGGGTGACCGTTCCAGTCGTCGGGCATGAGAATCCGCTTCAGGTCGGGGTGCCCACGGAAGCGGATGCCGAACATGTCGTAGCACTCGCGCTCCGCCCAGTTCGCCGAGGCGAACACGTGCGCGATGCTCGGTACCGTCGGCTCGTCTCCGCCCACCTGAACCTTGAGGCGCAGCCACGCCTTCTCGTCCAGGTGGTACAGGTGGTAGACGACGTCAAAACGCGGCTCGCGCCCAAGGCGGTCCACCGCGGTGACATCGATCAGCATGTTGAAGCCCTGGGACTTCAGGAATGTGACAACGCTCACGATCTCGGCCGCAGGCAACTGCACGACGGTCTGGCCAAGCGGTTCCGACACCGTCACGCGATCGCCGAACGACTCCTCTAGGGCGTCGAGGATCTCCTTCACGCCTGGGCCACCTCCTCGGGCGACGGCATCGCCGGCGCCATCGGGCGCCCACCCATGCGGATCTTCTTCTGCAGCTGCATGACGGCCTCGAGCAGTCCCTCCGGTGTCGGGGGGCAGCCCGGGACGTAGATGTCCACCGGCACGACGCGGTCCACGCCCTGCACGATGGCGTAGTTGTTGAACACGCCACCGACCGACGCGCAGGCGCCCATGGCGATGACCCACTTCGGCTCGGGCATCTGGTCGTAGAGCTCACGCACGATCGGCGCCATCTTCTGCGAGACGCGCCCGGCGACGATCATGACATCCGCCTGCCTGGGCGACGCGCGCATCACCTCGGCACCGAAGCGCGACAGGTCGAACCGGGAGGCGGCCGTCGCCATCATCTCGATGGCGCAGCATGCCAGCCCGAACTGCGCCGGCCACAGAGAGCCGGACTGTGCCCACTGCGCGAGCTTCTTCATGCTCGCGAAAAGGACGGGGCGATCCTCTACTCCTGCCACTGGAATCCTCCTCTCTTCCACACGTACGCATAGCCGATGGCCAGCACGATAATGAAGAGGACCATCTCCATGAGGCCGAAGAGGCGGAGCTTGTGCATCATGACGGCCCAGGGGTAAAACGACACCGCCTCGACGTCGAAGATCATGAAGAGCATCGCGACGAGGTAAAACTTGACGGAGAACCGGGGACCGACCGACGTCTCAGGAATGATGCCGCACTCGTACGTCGCCAGCTTCTTGGCCGACGGCTTGCGCGGTCCGAGCATGCGGGACGCGCCGAGCACACCTGCCGTTATGACAAGTGCGATGGCAATGTACAAAGCGATCGGGAAGTATTGCGAGAGCATGCGCCCACCCCCACCGTTCGGAGTCCAACGGACAGTGTATCACACGGCCAGAAGTGTGGGAACGCTAACTGCTTGCCCCGAAAAGTGACCATTGCCGCCGCCTGCGCGGTCGTGCCAATCGATGGGCCGCGGAGCTCCGGCCACATACCGGGTCAATATATGACTTATTTACTGATAATTCTTGGGGCTATATCGGAGGACCCACGACGCCTCAAGCACAGACCGATCGTATAGGACAGACTGCCCGTCCGCCTGCAAGTCGCCGCCGCCGCCTCGCGATGAGCCGCCAGCGCAACTGAAATGCGTTCCCAAACCGGGTCGGTCCTCAAGACATAGCCGACCCTAGTACAAGTTTATCACGGGAAACAAGCCATCCGGCAAAAGGACTATGGCCGGGCATGGCCCGCGACCGTGCCCTATTCCCGCGCACCGGGAACCATCGCACGTCGTCGCGCATATCCTTCTTGCGACGCATCCCGTACCTTTTTGGGCAGGCCCACGAACCCGCGATCGCTTTTCCATATTAAAAGGATGTCGCATAGCGGCCGCGCGCTGCCAGGTCGGCGCAACGACGGCCGCGCTGTCGACACGCCGCCTCGGCGTCTTGCGTCACCGTGCGCCGCGGACCGCAGATACCGGTCGACGCGTGGCCATACGTCTGCAAGAATGTCATGTGGGTCATACCATACCTGCACCGCATGGGAGGGCGGATGTTTGGACCTGCTCGATCTCAGGCTCTTCAGCGCGGCCATGCGCAACGGCAGCCTGAGCCAGGCTGCCCGCGAGGCGCACTGCTCCCAGCCCACGGTCTCGCGCCGCATCCAGGCACTCGAAGCCGAACTGGGCACGCAGCTCCTCGTGCGCGGCTCACGCACGGTGAGTCCCACCCCCGCGGGGCTTGAGTTCCTCCATTTCGCCGAGACGGCACTCGCCGCCGAGGCCGACCTGAGGGCCAAGATCGAGCGGCCGTGGCTCCTGCGCGGCGACCTGCACGTGGCCGCCGGCACGACACCCGGCGAGGGGTTCGTGCCCGGCCTGCTGGCGGAATTCTCCAAGGGCCAGCTGGAGTTGCGCACGCAGCTGCACATCATGGACTCGCGCGCCGTGGAGGAGTGCGTGCTGCTGGGCCATTGCGACGTCGGCTTCACCGGCCATGCCCCGGCGCCGGGACTGCTCGCCTCGGAGGTGGTCGGCACGGACGAGATCGTGCTCGTCGTCGGCAAGGGCCACCCGTGGCACGGCCGGGACGAAATGCCCGTCGACGTCCTGTGCAGGCAGGATTTCGTGGAACGCGGCGAGGGGTCCGGCACGCGCCGCACCGTCGAGGAAGCGCTATCCGCCGTGGCTCCGGCGTTCAAGGACCGGCGTGTCGTGCTCACCGTTTCTTCCGCCCAAGCCCTGCTCGCGTCGGTGCGCTCCGGTGTCGGTTGCGGCTTCGTGTCGCGCTCAAGCCTGTCCGGCGCAGCCGACGGCCTGCATGCGCTGACGGTCAGGGGCGTGCCTCTGCGCCGCAGCATCCATCTCATCCTGCCGCCGCAGCCTACCGCCAAGGCTCTCGCCTTCGCCGCCTCCGTCCGTTTGCGCGCATCGGGCCGCGAAAACCTTGGCGCGCCGCCCGCCGTCCTATAACCTTGTCGCAGGAGGGATCGCTCGATGGCCTACGTGATCGCGGAACCCTGCATCGGGACCAAGGACAAGTCCTGCGTCGACGTCTGCCCTGTCGATTGCATTCACGGCAAGGACGACGACCCGCAGCTTTACATCGACCCGGACGAGTGCATCAATTGCGGTGCCTGCGAGGCCGTCTGCCCGGTCCAGGCCATCTTTGAGGAAGGCATGCTGCCGCCGCAGTGGGAGTCCTTCATCGAGATCAACCGAGACTACTTCAAGAAGTAAGGAACCGGGCACGGCAAAGTCCGTGCCCGGTTCCTCCGATTCGCCAATCTAGATGTCCCGGCCCGCCATGGCGACGCGCAGGAAGCCTTCGGCTCCCGCGTGCCCGAGCACCTCGTCGTAACCCGCCGCGCCGCGGCGCTCAAGGCCCTTCGCGAAGTAGCGCAGCACCTTGGACTTGACCGTCATGGGCCCGGCGCCGAACGCCTCCATCTCCGCGACGCCGAGCCTCACCTGGCTTGCGCCTTCGGGCAGCCAGCCAAGCCCGTGCGTGCCCGTGAGGTAGATGCGCTTGCCCGGCAGAGGGTCGTCGCCCGGCAGGTCGGCGGCGGCCCGGTAGCTCTTGCCGAGCAGGGAGAGCACGAGCGGGTAGTCGGCGCTCGCCGCCCGCACCGCAGCGGGCAGGCCGAGGTGCTCCCCGCGCCAGCGCGCCTCCTCCAGGCTGACATCGCCGAACGATACATCGTACGGCACGACCTCGAAATCCTCCGAGATCACGCCGTAGGCCGCGGAAACAATCAGGACGCCCACCGCGTCCTGGCCAAACGTCGCGCGCAGATTTGCCACCGCCTCGAATGCCTCGAGAAAGAGCGGCGAGGTGAACATGTCCCGGGCCGGCCGCTTGTGGGCCTTCAGTTCGTCGGTGCGGGGTCCGAGGCGCCCCTGGTCCAGGAAGTCCTGCCATGTCAGCGGGTTCTGCGGCGTCTCAGCCTTCTGCCGCGTGCAACCCAGGAGCAGGAGCATCCTCGGGCCCTGTGGCCCGCCAGCGCCGACGGCGTCGGCTTGCGGCAGCATCCTGCCGCAACGGATCTCCCCCGGGACATCACCGGCAGTGTCCAGCTTTACCATTGGACGTGCCTCCTTCACCCAAATCGCGCGGGTGACTTGTCTTGGCGTTCGCCATCGGCACCTCAGTACCTTTCGCATGACGGCAACTTTCGGGGAGGTACCCAAAGTGGACCCAGGAGACGTCCTTCCGGACGTACTGGTGCCGGGGCTGAAGGTAGTATTTTGCGGCAGCGCCGCGGGTAGACGGTCGGCCGAGCTCGGCGCCTACTACGCCGGACCGGGCAACCGCTTCTGGCCTCTCCTGCACGAACTCGGCCTGACGCCGCGCCGGCTGCGGCCCGAGGAGTTCCGGGCGGTGCTCCAGTACGGCGTTGGCCTGACCGATCTCGCCAAAAAGGTGTGGGGCGCGGATGGCGTCCTGCCGAAGGGCTGCGATGACCCGGCGGGCCTGCAGGGGCGCATCCTCGCCGCTCGGCCCCAGGTGCTCGCCTTCAATGGCAAGCGCCCGGCGCAGGCCTTCCTCGGACGTAAGACCACGTGCGGGCTGCAGCCGGAAACCATCGGCGAAACAAGCATCTTTGTGCTGCCGTCGACAAGCCGTGCCAACGTCCATTTTGCCACGGACGAACCTGCCTGGCGGGAACTCGCCTGCTACCTCGAGCGTCCTTGATCTCCCCACCCGTACGCGAAGGGAGTCCCAGTGGCCCACGCCGCCGGGACTCCCTTTCGTCGCCTGCCGTCAGGGCATCTGCTGCCAGGTCCGACCGCCATCGGTGGTGCGATAGAGGCTGCCGATCCCCATCAGCCAGCCGTCGCTGGCCGTCGGAAACTGCATCTGCAGCTGCGTCGAGAAATCCTGGAGGGTCATCTGCGTCGTGGATGCGGTCCAGGTCTTGCCGCCGTCCCGCGTGGCGTACACGACCGTCGTCGCGTTCTGGCTGTACGGGTTTTCCTGCATCGCGACCCAGCCCACCCGGCTGCTGAGGAAGTAGACGGCCGCCCCCTGTCCGCTGCCCTGCCAGGTGTGCACAGTGTCGTAGCTCTTGCCGCCGTCGATGGTCCTAGCGAGGGTCACGGTGCTGGGCTGGGACGAGTTGGCGGCGGGTACCGTCAGGAGCCTGAAGCCCTCGCCCTTCAGGAACGCGAACTGCTGGAACGTCCCCGGCGTTGCCGGCTGGCTCGAAAGCGTGGTCCAGGTCTTGCCGCCGTCCTCGGTGGCGGAGAGCGCCAGGTTCGGGTAGGTCTCGGTCTGCATGATGCCCTGCAGGGCGGTGAAGAAGCCGAGGTATTCGTTCGGTCCGAGCAGCGCGCCGCTCGTAAGCGGCTGGCTGGACTGCGTCTGCCACTTGCGTCCCCCGTCCGTCGTCTTCACGAGCGTGACCGACTGCCCGTTCTGCGACGCGAGGACCATGTAGCCGATCTTCGGACTGACGAACGACATCGCCTGCACGGGCTCCTTGGCTTGGTAGACCTCATGCCAGCTGTTGCCGCCGTCCGTCGTCGCCAGCACCGCCTGCGGATCCGAGGTCAGGCCGATGCCGAAGCCGTGCTTGGCGTCCGGGAAGTCCACCTGCTGCGTCGGCGCCAGGGAGGGCAGGAGCTGGGTCCAGGTCTTGCCCCCGTCCGTCGTCTTGACGAGGAACCCGGCCTGCGCCGAGCCGCCGCCACCCACCGCGTAGCCCACCTCGGGCGACACCATCGAGATGCCGTTCAGGCTCCAGTTCAGCTGCTCCGCCGATTGCGACCACGTCCTGCCGCCGTCGCGCG
>JAJZIE010000062.1:0-774 GCA_021810725.1 Bacillota bacterium
CTCTCGCTTGGCATCGAGACGCTGGGCGGCGTCATGACGAAGCTGATCGAGCGCAACACCACGATCCCCACCCGCAAGAGCCAGACGTTCACGACGGCGGCGGACGGCCAGACGTCTGTCGAGGTGCACGTCCTCCAGGGCGAGCGTGACATGGCCGCAGGCAACCGCACGCTGGGACGATTCCACCTCGACGGCATTCCGCCGGCCCCGCGTGGCGTGCCTCAGGTCGAGGTCACGTTCGACATCGACGCGAACGGCATCGTCAACGTTTCGGCGAAGGATCTCGGCACCGGTCGCGAGCAGCGCGTCACGATCACCGCGTCGACGCAGCTGGGCCGCGACGAGGTCGAGAAGCTGATCCGCGAGGCGCAGGAAAAGGCGCAGGAAGACAAGGCGGCGCGCGACCTCGCCGAGGCGCGCAACCGGGCCGAGTCGCTGATCTACGCGACCGAGAAGTCCCTCACGGACCTCAAGGACAAGGTCTCCGCGGATGACAAGAGCCAGGCCGAGGCCGCCATCCAGAGCCTGCGCGACGCTCTCGGCAAGGACGACCGCCAGGAGATCGAGGACAAGACCAAGGCCCTCGAGCAGATCTCCTACAAGTTCGCGGAGGAGCTCTACAAGCAGGCGCAGGCGACGCAGCAGCCGCCCGACGGCCAGACCCCGCCACCGGACGGGGAGGGGCCGACGGTCGAGGGCGACGTCAGCAACTGAACAAGCGAAGGGGCGCGACGCCGATCCGGCGCCGCGTCCCTTGTATTGCCGTCACCCGGG
>JAJZIE010000062.1:784-11512 GCA_021810725.1 Bacillota bacterium
GCCTCCGCCGCCGCCCTGGCCGAGAAGTTCCGGCGGACGTCGTCCTGCGCCGCCTGTCCCAGCTCCGGCGCCCGGACGAGCGACGCACGGAGCGCGGCCGCGAGGGCCTTCGGGTCGTTCGGCGGCACGAGGAGGCCGTTGCGCCCGTCCTCGATCAGCTCCTTGAGGCCGCCGATGCCGCTCGCGACCACCGGTCTCGCGGACGCCATGCCCTCGATCACCGAGATCGACGTCGCTTCCTCGACGCCCGCTACCGGCACCGACGGCACGGCAATGCAGTCTGCCGCGGCGTAGTACGCGGCCATGGCCTCGTGTGGCCGGGCGCCTGTGAAGATCACCCGCTCCTGCAGACCCTCGTCCCGCACCTGAGCTTCGAGGCGCAGGCGATCGACACCGTCGCCCACGATCAGGAGGTGGGCCTCGGGCCACTCCCGGAGCGCCGCGACTGCGACATGCACGCCGTTCTTCGGCGTCAGGCGCCGCGGGCAGAGAATCAGCGGCCAGTCGGCGAGCCCGAGTTCCCGGCGGGCTTCCTCGCGGCTCGGCAGGGCGTCGGCCCAGGCCATATCGATGAAGTTCGGCTGCACCCGGACGTCGTCGCGGCCGGATGTGGCGAGGATATGCTGCGCGATGCGGCTGTCCACGGCGACGATGCGGTCGGCCGCCCGGTAACCCTGGTCCTCCCACCGGGCGAAGACGCGTTCGCCGTAGCTGCCGGGCCGCAGGCCGCGGCGGCTCAGGGCCTCGCGCGTGAAATAGCCGTGCACCGTCAACAGGCATGGCCGGTCAAGGCTGCGCGCCGCGATGGCGGACAGCACGTCCTCCGCGACGATGCGGCTCTCTGCGGGTTCCTTGGCGAGGGCCCCGCGCAAAAGGTCCAGGCGCACCTTGTGCGACCAGACGATGCCCTGGTCCTGGCCAAGCAGCTGGAGGAGGCGCGAAGGCGCGCGGCCGACGACGTCGAGGCGAAGCGCGGCGTGGCGCCTCGGCGTGACCACCTTGACGTCGTGGCCCAGCGACTCGAGCGCCCGCGAAAGCGTGGCCACATGCGTGGAGAGGCCGCCGGCGTGCGGGTAGTCGAACACGGTGGCGAACACGATTCTCATCTCTCGTCTCCCATCGCGCGTTGGAGCACCAGGCGCGTCCTGCGCACGGTCTCGTCGAGCGCGTAGCGTTCAGCCTGTGCGCGGGCCGCGGTGGAGAGCCCCTGTCGCCGGGCGAGGGCCTCGTGCACCGCCTGCGCCAGGGCGGTCGGGTCCTCGCTGCGGAAGAGGATGCCGCCGTCCGCGACCACCTCCGGCAACGCCCCCACCCGGCTGGCCACGACCGGGACACCTTGCGCCATGCCTTCCACGGCTGCGAGGCCGAATCCCTCGGCTCGCGACGGAATGAGCATGAGGTCGGCGCCGGCGACGATCGAGCCGAGGTCCGATCGGTAGCCGAGGAAGTGCACGCGTTCGGCGCAGCCGAGTTGCCGGGCAAGCGTTTCGAGCGCACCGCGCTCGGGCCCTTCGCCCATGATGGCGAGGTGCGCCTGCGGCAGCAGGGGCATCGCCCGCAGCGCCACGTCGATCCCCTTGGCCGGGTGCAGGCGCGCCGCGATGCAGAGCAGGGGGCGACCCGGAACGATGCGGGGCAGCGTCTGGAGGTCCGCGGCGGGCGGCTCCGCGATGCCGTTCGGAACCACGGTCACGCTGCCGGGGAGCGCGCCGCGCTCAAGGAGGTCTTGGGCGATGGCCGAAGACACGGCGATCAGGAAGCGGCTCAGGGGCAGGGTGGCACCGTCCAGCAGGAGGGCTGTCTGCGCGGCTTCCGCACTGCGGTAGTCCTGTGCGAGAAAGCTGTGCACGGTGGTGACGACGGGCACCCCCCGCATGCGGCCGTAGATGCGGCCGAGGAGGTTTGCGCGCAGTCCATGGGTATGCAGGACGTTCGGGCGGAGCCGCCGCATGGCGGCGAGGGCCTGGCTCTGGCGCACGCGGTGCACCTCGGTGCCTTCGGGCGCGATCTGGTCGCGTCCGAGCGACAGGAAGAGCACCTCGTCCATCAGGGCGAGCCCAGGCAGGACATCCCGCATGTAGCGGGCCGCGCCACCTCCGTCGCCTCCGCCGTACACCTCCACGATGCGCACCACGTCATCTCCTCATAGCGGCCATACGTCGGCTGGGAGCCCGCAGCACACGGCCGAGCAGATTGAGCGCGTCCCTGCCGCGTGGGCCGCCCAGCAGGCGCAGGAGGACGAGAAACAGCCCAAGCAGGGCGGCGCCGCCCACGACAACCAGGACGAGGTCCATCAGGCGACCATGCACGAACCCGAGTTGGGAGAGGAGCAGGCCAAGCGGCGCGATCGGCACGGCCGCAAGAAGCGTCCACAGGTACGGACGCAGGGCGATCGTGTGTCGGCCGACAAGCATGTGCTCCAGCAGGTAGAGCGAGATGGCGAAGTAGAGGGCGCCGTCGATCGTCGTGCCGAGGGCGATGCCCGGCGCACCCATGAGGTGCATCAGGACATAGTCGAGCACGGCGTTGAGCACGATGAACGCTGCGCTGACGTAGGCGAGCGTGCGCGTGTTCTTGTACGAGAAGAAGGCGCGCGCCACGAACAACTGCATCGTGCGGAACACGAGCGAAATCGCGTAGGCGGCTACGATGGCGGCGGTGGCGACGACCGCCGCGTGGCGGAAGCGTCCGTAGCCGTACACCACGGCGGTCATGGGCACGGCGAAGCCGATCAGCAGGAGAGCGATCGGCAGCGTGGCGACCCACGTGAGATAAAGTGCCCGGTCGACGGACTGGATCAGGCCATGCGCATCCCGAGTCTCAGCGTGCTCGGCAAAGTCTGGAAAGAGGACGGTCGCGAGCGATGAGCCGAAGAGGCTCACCGGTAGCTCGAGAAACTGCCCCGCAAAGGTCAGGGTCGCGAGGCCGCCGGTCGCTAGCGCGGCGGCGAAGGCCTTGTCCACGAGGAAGTTGATCTGGCCGACGACCGATGACGTCATCTGCGTGGGGAGAAGCCGGATTGCGTGCCAGGCGCGCCGCCATGTCTCCCTGGTCGGAGGAGGCAATGGCCGCGTGGCAGGAAACATGTAGAGAAGGGAAAGGAGAGCGCCCGCGAGGAACGCGGCGCCTGTGCTGATGACGCCGAGCCGGCGCAGCAGCACCAGCACGATGACGTTCGAAAGGGACCGTACGAGGTTCGCCGCGGAGAGCGGAGTGAAGCGGCGCACGGCATTGAGTCTCGCAGTCCAGAGCGCCGTCAGGTCCAGAGGGACCAGCATGATCGCGAAGAGCCAGACGAGTTGCGACGCGAGCTGAGTCCCGTGGGGTGTCAGGCTCCGAAACATGTAGGGGAGGTAGTCCGGCGCGAAGATGCCCAAGGCAAGCACCAGCGGCACATGCGCCCACACCACCAAGCGCGTGAGGGCGGCGTTCAGGCGCGGGGCGTCTTCCGGATCCTCGTGGAAGAATGGCACGGTGACCGTCGAGAGTCCCACGTTCACGATCGAATTAATGGCCTGTGGCACGGCCAGGGCCGCCTGGATCGCGTCCTGCAGCACCCCGGCGCCGAAGAAGGCGCCGATCAGCGTCGTGCGGATCAGACCCGCGAGCTTGCCGAGCAAGGTCCAAGTCATGACGGTGAGGGTAGCCGACGCGCGTCCCTGCTGTTTTTCGTTCCTAGGCATCAGGCTTCACGTCCAACGGACAATCCTCCGTGGCGGGCGAAGGCTGAGTGCGGCGAGGTCCGCGTTGCAGGAGAGTGATGATGCGCTCGGCTCCGGCAAAGGCGAGCCGGTGTTGTTCGGCCGCGTACTGGCGCAGATGGTCACCCCAGCCGCTGTGCGCTCCGAGCGCCGCGAGCAGGGCAGCCGGCGCCTCGCCCGCGCGCGTGACAGGCAGCCAGAGACCGTTGGCCCCGAGGGCGTCGTGCAGTTCCGAGACCTTGGTGTCGTAGGCGAGTCCGACGCTCGGGATGCCCTGGGCGGTGGCCAGCAGCCCGGAGTGCAGGCGCATGGCGATCACCGCGCCACAAAGGGCGTAGCGGTCGAGGATTTCGGGCAGCTGCGGCAGCGCCTGGGGAACGTCGACCTGGTCGCGGCCGAGCAGGTCCTGCAGGGCCTGTCCCACTTCGAGGTCCTGACGCTCGAACGGCAGAAAGACGATCGGTCCCGGGAACCAGCCGTGCACGGCGCGCAGGCCGCGCGCCACCGCCTGGAGGTCCAGGCCCGGCCAGCGGCGCAGCGAGATGCCGAGCTGCTGTCCGCCGGTGCGGTATGGCAGGTCGAGGGCCCACGCGAGGTCAGGCAAGATCTCCGCATCGAGACCGGCCAGGCGCAGAAGGGCCTGGGAGGCCTTGTCGCGCACGGTCAGAGTCGCCGAATGGCGCAGCACCTCGGCCACCTGCGGCACCGAGGTGTAGTGCAGGGGGCCGACGCCAACCGCCCAGAACACGAGCGGCACGCCGTAGCGATTGGCCCAGCGCGCCAGGGAGAGCGTGCGGCCTAGCGTGCCACGGATGCCGCGCCGGCCGGAGATGTCCTGCAGCAGCCCGCCGCCGCCGAGGATCAGGGCGTCGCTCTGGCGCAACGCGATGGCGCGTGGCACGGCGTCGCGGAAGATCGAGCGGTCCAGGGCGCGGATGGCGTACGTGGCGTGCGTATAGTTCGGATTGCCGGAAAGAACCGTCAGGTCGACAGGAGGATCGGCCGAGCCCAGCAGGGCCAGCAGGCCTGAGAGCACGGCCTCGTCACCCATGTTGTAGCCGCCGTAGAAGCCTGAGGCGAGAAGGCGCAGCGCGCGGTCGCTCATGAGGGCTATGGTATAATACTTTGCGCTTGTCTGCACCGCCAAGACGGAGGTGTGCCCGTGCGTCGCAAGTTCAACGGTTTCGACATCCTGGTTGCGGTCGTCATTGTGGCCGGGCTCGTGCTGCTGGGCTACAAGGCGCTGCATCACACCGGAACGCTGACGCCGCAGCAGACGGTCGTGTTCACGGTAACCTCCGGGCCAACCGTCAACTCGGCCACGTTCACGCAGGAGCTGGTGCCGCACGGAACGGTCCAGGTATCTGCCGCGGGGACGTTCATCGCTTTCGGTACGCTTGAAGCCGTGACGGTCCAACCCTATCGCACGTCGGTCCCGAACGGCCAGGGCAAGCTCGTGGTCGCGACGGATCCCCTAGAGAAGCAACTGGTGCTGACGATCAAGGCCAAGGCCGCGGTCAGCGACAAGAAAGTCACAATCAACGGCAACCCATTTCTCGTTGGGCAGGACCTCCTGATGCAGGAAGGCGGCGCTCAGATGGGCGGCTACATCACCAGCGTGCAGGTTCCCTAAGCCGTGGACCGCTACATCGCGACCATCGAGGGGAGCGCCATCTACCGCTTCCTGCGCGATGCGAACATCGCGCTCTGGGAGATCTGGCAAGGCTCCTGGCTGGGTTCGGTCTTGGAGCAGCTGGCGGCGTGGATCCGGCGCAGCTTCGTCGTGTCGCTCTTCGTCGAACGGGGCGACGGCGGGCCGTCGGCCATCGGCGCGTGGCTGCGGACACGCCTCGGCGTGGAGCAGGCGCTCGCGCCGTCGACGCAACTGGAACGGTTCGGCCTCTACTTCCTCGTTGTCTTCGTGCCGATCGAGCTCTTTCTCGAGACGCACCTGCCGCACACGATCACGTACCTCGGCGACCTGACCGTCGTGCTGCTGGCGATCTCGACGTTCATTCGCCTGAACCGCGCCAGTTGGCCACTGCGGCTGACGCAGGCGGACCTGCCGGCCCTGCTGCTGTTCGGCGCGGCCGTCCTTTCGGCGCTCTGGAACTCCGTACCGCTGACCATCGCGTTCTTCGGCACGCGCGCCTACCTCGAGTACTACGCATTGTACCTCGTGCTCGTCTACCTGCCTTTCAGCGGGGGCCAGCGACGCGAGCTGATCATCTGGTTCCTGGTGCTGGCGGTGGCGATCGCCCTCCTCGGCGACGCGCAGAAGTTCCTGCACGTGGCGACGCCGCGGCAGTGGCTGTCGGCGGCGGAAGCCGCCACCACGCGCGCCTACGGTACCATGGGCAACCCGAACACGTTCGGCGGGTTCCTCGTGTGGAGCCTCGCGATCTTCCTCTCCCTGCTCTTCGGCAAGGTGCGAGGTGGCCTGCGCACCCTATCCCTGATCGGCGTCGTCGTTTCGGTGCCGGCGCTCGTCTTCACGCTGTCGCGCGAGGCACTGATCGCTTTCGCGGTCGCGGCCTTGATCATCGCGGTCCTTGCCGACCGGCGTTTCCTGCTGCTCCTGCTGCTGGGCGCAGCCCTGCTGCCGATCGCGGACCCTCACCTCATCCAGCGTTTTACCTACGCGCTCAGTTCCAGCTATGTCAGCACCAGCACGTCCTACGGACGGCTTCTCTTCTGGAGCCGGGGGCTGCAGGCCTTCGCGGCGCAGCCGATCCTGGGCTGGGGACCGGGGCGCTTCGGCGGCAGCGTGGCGCACCTCTACGGATCGCCCGTGTACGCGCTCTACGGCCTTGGCTTCAAGCCGATCATCGATTCGCAGCACGTGCAGACGCTCGTGGAACTCGGGATCGTCGGCTACATC
Source organism: Bacillota bacterium (assembly GCA_021810725.1). Lineage (GTDB taxonomy): Bacteria > Bacillota > Sulfobacillia > JAJZYS01 > JAJYTV01 > JAJZQO01. The sequence continues at coordinate 7,367 of JAJZIE010000062.1, forward strand.
GCGTTCATCTGGCTCGGCGTGGCCGCCGTGCGGGCCGGCCTGCGCCTCTTCCGCGAAGACGCGGATCCGTTCTGGCGCGCCATGGGCCTGGCGCTCGGGGCTGGCACGGTCGGGCTCTATATCCAGTCGTTCTTCGCGTCGCTGCTTGAGACGCACCCGGTGATCATCGTTTTCTGGCTGATGTTCGGCATGGTCGCCTGGCGCATCAAGGCGAACCGCGAGGCGCCATTGGCCACCGAGAAGAGCGCCTGACCGCCCGATACTCATGGCCCGCCGCGTGCGCGGCGGGCTTTTCCGTGCCTTTCCCCAGCTTTGGCGCAAGAGCGGCACCTCGGCAGGGGCGTGGGCGGGCGAAGGGGAAGTGGACGTGTTGTCTCGCCTAGTTCCTGCGAAAGGATGGGACCTTTGTCAGCATCGCGAAGTCTCTCCCTGCACGACATCTACGACCTGCGAACGCCGCTCGCCCCGGTGCTCAGCCCCGACGGCCGGTTCGCGGCGGTGGCGGTCGTGTCGTATCTCGAGAAGGACAACGAGCGGATGGAGAGCCTCTATCTCATCCCGCTCGAGGGCGGGCCGGCGCACCGGCTTACCCGCGCCAAGGAAGGCGGCAGTGCCCCGGCGTTTTCGGCCGACGGGACGATGCTCGCCTTCCTCTCCGCCCGAGCGGACGAGCCGGAGGTGCGGGCGAAGCGGCCGCAGGCGACGGAGGCCACAGAGCGCAAGGAGGCCTCCGCCAAGGACAAGCCGCAGGTGTGGGCGTTCCACCTGGGCCTGGGCGGCGAACCGCGCCAGGTCACCCATGCGGACGAAGGTGTCGAGTCCTTCTGCTGGTCCCGGGACGATGAGATCGTCTATGCCGCGAGGACCCCGCAGGGGGAGGAGAAGGCGTATCTCAAGTCGGTGCGCGACGACGACGGCCCGATCGTGCTCCGCCGCGTCCAGCACAAGATGGACGGTCAGGGTTACCTCGACGAGGTGCGCACACAGATCTTCGCGGCGAACGTCACGACGCGAGAGGTGCAGCAGCTGACCGACGCGCCCTTCAGCTGCCGCCTGCCCGCCTGCTCCCCGGATGGCGACATCGTCGCCTTCCTGGCCAACTGTACGGGGGACGAGGATCAGAACCTCAGGCGGGACATCTTCCTGCTCCGTCGCTCCTCCAGTCTCGTGCTGCGCCTCACGCGCGGCGACGTCGACGCCGCCAGCGTCTCGGAGCCGCCCGTGTTCTCCCCGGACGGGGGCAAGATCGCGTTCGTGTCGCCGCTGGAGCCGGAGAACGCGTACCTCGTCCAGCGCTTGATGGTCGTCGACGTGGCGCAGGCGACGGCGATCGACAGCCTGGCCAGCGTGGTCGGGAAGGGGTTCTCCTCGATCGGCGGTGTCGTGCCGGACGCAGCGCCAGAGGATCCGGTCCGGCACGCCCACGTCTATCCGGTCGCCGTGGAGGCGACGCCTCTGCGCGTCGTGACGCAGCGTCTCGACCGTCCGGTGCTCGGCAACCTTCGCTGGCTCGACCATGAGACCATCCTTGCCCTGGTGGCGGACCGGGCGCAGACCAAGGTTGCCCGCGTGTCGCTCTCCGGCGAGGTGGAGTATCTGGCGCCGCAAGGCGATCTCGGCAGCGCGCAGGGGATGGACGCACGCGGCGGCCGCATCGTGGCGACGATCTCCTACCCGGATACGGGCCGGGAGGTCCATGAGATCCAGCAGGGCGGCATCCGTCGCCTGACGTCGTTTCAGGCCGAGGCGGTGCAGGACGTCGCGCGGCCCAGGATGGAGCGTCTCACCGTCGCGGGCAGCGGGGGCGTCGCCGTCGACGCGCTCCTTCTGCTGCCGCCCGGGCACGCCCCGGGGACAGCGGTACCGTTGATCGTCGAGATCCACGGTGGGCCGATGTGGTACGACAGCCCGCAGTTCGACTTCGACTCCGTCTACTTCGCCCAGCGCGGCTACGCCGTGCTCAAGGCCAACTACCGGGGCTCGATCTCGTTCGGCGAGGCGTTCTGCAAGGAGATCCAGGGCTCTTGGGGACCTAGGGAACACCAGGACGTCATGGCCTGCCTCGACCACCTGATCGAGCGGGGGGATGCGGACCCCGAGCGCCTGTACGTCATGGGGTTCTCGCAGGGTGGCATCATGACGAACTGGGCCGTCGGGCACACCGACCGCTTCCGCGCCGCGGTCAGTGAGCACGGCGAGTGGGAGTACGTGTCCGCGTTCGGCACGGACGACTGCCATCTCTGGTGGCAGGACGACCTCGGAGTGCCCTGGCAGAACCTCGAGGGCTATCGCCGGATGTCGCCGGCCTCGGCGGCCGCGAGCATCCGCACTCCGCTGCTGATCACCGCCGGCCAGGAGGACTGGCGTTGTCCCCTGGACCAGGCGGAGCAGCTCTACCTGACCTTGCGCAAGCGCGGCGTGCCGACGGAGCTCGTGATCTATCAGAGCGAGCATCACGCGATCACGCGGCCAAGGCGCGCGGTCGACCGCTTGCGGCGGATCGCCGCCTGGTTTGCCCGCTACGGCGGCATCGCGATCGATGACGACTCGGCCGAGGGATATCCTGGGCCGCACGGCGAAAAGGTGTGACACCGGCGCGGAGCCAGATGCGGGCGCAGGGCCATCGAGGCCCTGCGCCCGCATCGACGTTGACGCGCTCCTTGATGCTCTAGCGTTCAGTCCTTGCGCGGTCCTGGCCGTGGAGATAGGCCCGGACCAGGAAGACCGGCAGGACCAGCATGCGGCGAAGGCGCCAGGGCTCGCGGTAGAGGCGGTAGAGCCATTCGAGTCCGGCGCGGCGCATGGCGGCCGGAGCACGGGGCACACGGCCGGCGAGTACATCGAACGAGCCGCCCACGCCCATGCGCACCTTCGTGCCGGTGCGGTCGCCCCACTGGAGCAGAAAGCGCTCCTGGGCGGGCGAGCCAAGCGCTACGAACAGCAGGTCCGCTCCGGTCGCAGCGATCTCCGAGGCGACATCCTCGGCGTCATCCGGGCTGAAGTAGCCGTCGCGCCGGCCCGCGATGACCAGCGAAGGGAAGCGCCGCAAAAGCTCCGCGGCCGCCGCCTCGTTGACTTCGGGGCGCGCGCCCAGAAGGAAGACGCGCCAGCCCTGTTTGGCGGCCTCTTCGACGAGCTGCAGCATCAGGTCGACCCCGGTGACCCGGTTGCGCACCCGTCCGCCGCGCAGGCGGCTCGCGAGCACGATCCCCACGCCGTCCGCGATGCGCAGGCCGGCCTGTTCGATGAAGTCCCTGAGCTCGACGTCGCTTTGGGCCTTCATCACCTTTTCGGGGTTGATCGCGATGACGAGCAGCGGCGGGCGCTTGCCGGCGACCGCCACGCGCGCGGCGTCGAGCGCGCCTGCGCTGTCCACGGGATCGACGGGAATGTCGAGGAAGCGCTCGGCCATGTTCTCAGATCCGCCAGTAGGCGAGCCCGAGTTCCGCGAGGTCCGGGGCCTGGCGCAGCCAGTTGCGCGCGTCGGCGACCAGGGCGCCCTTGCGCAGCGCGAGCAGGTGCGAGGGGTCGGCGAGCCAGGACTCGAGCTCTCGCTGCCGGCTCAAAAGCATCAGCACATGGGCTCCCTCGACGGCCCATGCGGGATCGTCACCTTTGAAAGGGAAGGTCTGCGGCACCGCCGGATCGACGGCCCGCACGTCGGCGCCGGCGTCGAGCAGCAGCTGGCAGACCTCGATCGGCGGGGAGAGGCGGGCATCGTTCGAGTAATCCTTCATGGCGAGGCCGAACACGGCGACCCGGGGCCGCTCACCCGGAGCGATCGCCTTGGCGTGCGCGACGGCCCGATCGGCCAGGACCTTCGGCACGGCGGCGTTCGTCATGCGCGCCGCGAGCAGCGTCGGCGTCTCGACGTGGCCAGCCTCGGCGAACGGCAGGAAGTACGAGAGCGCGAGCGGCAGACAGAACCCACCGACGCCCGGGCCGGGTTCGAGCAGGTGGACGCGCTCGTGCGTGTTGGCCAGGCGGATGACCTCGAACACGTCCACGCCGGCCGCCTCGCAGGCTCGGGCCAACTCCTGCGCGATGGCGATGTTGACGTCGCGCTGGACGTTCTCGATGACCTTCGAGAGCTCGGCGGCCTCCACGGACTCCGTCGTCGCGATGCCGCCGTGCGTGACGAACGAT
>JAJZIE010000063.1 GCA_021810725.1 Bacillota bacterium
CAGATCCTCGAGCAGTTCCTCGTCTGTGGGGGCCATCCGCCAGGGAATCACCCGGATCCGGCCCATCGCCTCGAGCGCCCGCCAGGGGAAGCGGTTCGCGGGATGCTCCTCCGCCCCGACGATGACCTCGTCGCCTTCGTCGAAGCGCAGTCCCTGCGCCACCCAGTTGATCGCCTGCGTCACGTTGCCGGCGAAGGCCACGCTGGCCTGCGGCACGCCGAGCAGGAGCGCCATCGCCCCGCGCACGGCCGCCATGCCGTCGCGCCTGCGCTCGTACGCCCGCGGCCAGCCGGCACCTTCCACCTGCCACTGCTCGTACGCCTTGAAGAAGCGCACCGTCACCGTTTGCGGCGCGGCGCCCATGGTACCGGTGTTCAGGTAAACCTTGCGCCGCACGACCGGTACGTCCGCGCGCAGGTCTTCTAGCGTGTAACCCATGGCCTGGCCTCCTCGCTCGTCCTCTTACGCCGGATCGCGATCGGTCACCTGCCGTCCCGTCTGCTATCATCCTAGAGGCGGCATCGCGCATCGGCTCGGAAGGCGGCGAATCTTACGTCGGAACTCATAAGGGACGGCAGGACGGCCAGACTGCAGCGCTTTTACGGCATGGCGCACCGGCTCTACGACATGTTCATGTTCGAGACTTCGCAGGAGACCTGGGAGGCGACATTGGCCCTTTTGCACCCCTCGCCGGGGCAGAAGTTGCTGGACGGGGGCACCGGGACCGGCAGGCTCGCCATCGCCATCGCGGATCAGGTCGGCGACGAAGGCAAGGTCTACGGCGTCGACGTCTCGCCCGCCATGCTGCGCCAGGCGCGGCGCCAGATCACGCGCACGCCGATCGCGGACCGGATCGAACTGCGACTCGGCGACGTCCGGTCCCTGCCCTTCGCGAACGGAAGCCTCGACGGGGCGGCTGTCAGTCTGGTCCTCGAACTTCTGTCACCCGAAGGGACATCCGCCGCCCTCTCGGAGCTGCGCCGCGTCGTTCGTCCCGGCGGGCGCATCGTCCTCGCCGCCTTGGCCGAGGAACTGCCTTACGGGCGGACGCTTTCCTTCTATCTTGTGCTGCGCGGCATCTTCCGGCTCGCCGCGCTCGGGCGGCCGCTCGCGTTGCGCAAGCTCGCGACGCAGGCGGGGCTGCTCGCCCGCATTTCCATGCGCCGCGACCTGCTGCGCCTGCCCATCGACATCCTGCTCTGCGAAGTGCCCAAGACCGCCGACTGACCTCTGTCGCGACGCGTGCCGCCGGGAGATCCCACCTCCCGGCGGCATTCTCCTGTCCGTCCCGGCGCAGACTGAGGGCAGCCCTACGCTGGTGCCGCCAGGCGATAGCGTGGGTCGATCGGACCCTGGCAGGCGGTCTTGTGACCCTTGACGCCGTCACGAAGAAATTTGACCGTTTGTTAGGCAGACCTAATTTCCACATCGGACCGCGAGGAGGTGCGCCGTGCGACGCGAAGGCGCTGGCTACGCCGTCTCCGAAAAGCTGCAGCGTGGCCGCACCCGGCGCGCCACCGCGGCCGTCGCCGAGCCGCCCAAGATCGGGGCCCGGCGCGCGGGCTTCGGCCGCCTCTTCCTGCTCGGCGCCGTACTCGGCCCCGGGCTCATGGTGATGCTCGCCGACACCGATGCCGGGAGCGTCGTGACCGCGGCGCAGTCCGGTGCGCTCTGGGGCTACGGCATGCTGCTGCCGCAGCTCCTGCTGATTCCGGTGCTGTACGTCGTGCAGGAGATGACCGTGCGCCTCGGCGTGCTCACACGCAAGGGACACGGCGAGCTGATCCGCGACACCTTCGGCCGGCCCTGGGCCTTCCTGTCGGTCCTCACCCTCTTCGTTGCGGCGGTCGGCGCGCTTGTCACCGAATTCGCCGGGATCGCCGGCGTCGGGCAGCTGTTCGGCGTCCCCAAGGTCTACAGCGTCGGCGCCGCCGCGCTGCTCCTGATCGGCCTGGGCGTCACCGGCAGCTATCGGCGCGTCGAGCGCGTGGGCATCGCCCTCGGTCTGTTCGAGCTGCTGTTCCTGCCAGCCGCCCTGATGTCCCATCCCGATCCCGTCGCGCTTGTTCATGGGCTGGGCCAGTTGCCGCTCGGCAACCATGGTTATCTCATGCTTCTCGCCGCCAACGTCGGCGCCGTCATCATGCCATGGATGGTCTTCTACCAGCAGGGGGCCGTGATCGACAAGGGCCTCAAACCGCGCCAGTTGCGCGGCGCCCGCCTCGACACCCTGGTGGGGGCGGTCGTGACGCAGCTCGTGATGATCTTCGTGGTGGTCGCCGTCGCCGCGACGATCGGTCGGTCGGGTCACGCGGCGGCTCTCCAGAGCATCCCGGAGATTTCCCGCGCGCTCGAGCCCTTCCTCGGATTCGCCGGCGCGAAGCTGGCGTTCGGTCTCGGCATCCTCGGCGCGTCGCTGGTTGCGGCGATCGTCGTCTCTGTGGCTGCCGCCTTCGGCATCGGCGAAGCCTTCGGCTGCCCGCACAGCCTCAACAGCCAAGTCGGCGAGGCCTCGCACTTCTACCTCGCGTACGTCCTCGCGCTGGTGCTGGGGGCAGCGGTGGTGCTGACCGGCCTTCCGCTCATCCACCTGACCATCGACATCGAAGTGATGAACGCGATCCTGCTGCCCGTGGTGCTCGGCTTCCTGCTCGCGCTCGAGGCTAGGGCCCTGCCTGCCCAGGCACGCATGCGCGGCCCGTACCGCTGGTTCGTCTACCTCGCCACCGGGTCGGTCATCCTGGTCGGGCTGGTGACCACGTTCCACGCGGTCGCCGGGTGACGAAGGCTGGGCAGCCAGCTTCGAGCCCGCCGCATCCGCGCGGCGGGCTCGAGTGTCTTCCTGTCCTTCTCTTGAGCCGCTACTCGCCCACGACGCCCCTGTACGCGAGGTACGAGTAGACGGTCGTGAGCAGGGCGGCGGCCACGACGCAGACCAGCAGGGCGATCCTGGCCCCTGGCGGCCAAAAGAACAGCAGGATGATGGGTACGAGGCCCGCCAGCATGAACACCGGCCCCGCGAAGCGGTGCGTGCGGCGCCAGACCTCTTCATTGGAAAGCGTCCACGCCGTGCGGACGCCGACGAAGTAGTTGAATCGCACCCGGCCGAGAGAATTGCCGATGAACATGAACAGGAGCCCTACGACCACCACCGCCATGTCCCCGGGATTTGCGGCGCCCTGTCCGAGATTGCGCCACATCGACCAGAAGAACATGAAGGCGATCACGAGGACGATCAGGAGGCGCAGGGATCGGTAGAACGGCAGAAAGTCCGGGTAGTTGCGCCGCCGCGGGTCGATCACGGGCGCCACGAGCAGGAAGAGCCACGCCAGCACCGCAATGCCGACCGGCAGGAACGCCGCCCAGGGTGCCGACATCCAGCCGTTCGGCCGACCGTTCAGGCCGAAGTGCGTCGCCACGCGCACCGGCAGGTGCGGCAGGGCCCAGATCCCCACAGCCAGCATGACGAGCCACACCAGGTACACCGGCCAGTCGTGCCGCGCCTCGGTGGCCAGCCGATACTCCTTCGCCTTATCCGCCATGACGCCCATCCTCTCCCCCATCGCCTCGGCCGAGGACCTCGAGGCCCCAGCCGAGCGCTTCCTGCAGCACCGTGGTGTGCAGCGAGTAGATGATCATCTGACCCTGCCGCCGCGACACCACGAGGTCCGCCTGGCGCAGCGTGTTGAGGTGATGCGAGATGCTCGGCTTCGATAGGGTGAAGGCCGCGGCGATCTCGCCCGCGCTGAGATCTCCCTGGCTGAGCATGCGCAGGATCTGCCGCCGCGTCGGGTCCGACAGCGCCTGAAATACATCCCCCAGGGACATCGTATCGCACCTTCTTTCGTTGTTTTATAATCATCTAACTATCTTGTTGCGTCAAGCGCGGCCTGCATCTCCCCATTGGTCGCGCCACCTTGTAGGGTGGTTTTTGGGGGCCGAGCGGAAGGGTCGACCATCCTGGTACCGGTAAAGCGGCGGGCGGCCCCGCTGGCCCGGTCCAGTGGTCGCGGCACCTTCGACAGGCCGGTTGGCGGCGCAGGGTACGGCTTGGAGGTATGCGCCGCAATGCGTCCAGGATCAGGATTTTCGGTGATCGCAGTGCGCTGCGACCCGCAAAACGGCGGGCGGCCCCTGGCGAGTGGCCCTATGTCATGCGACTTTTTTCACGTACCTCTAGGGCCACTTTGTCGGATTGCGTGCCATCTCGCTCTGGCAGATGGCCATGGTGTGGGTAAATTGCCCGGCCAACCAACCTACCGGCCGCACCAGCACGAAACGGACTAGATGTTCATATGGCCTAATCGGCGCAAGCGCGATAGTAGCTCCAGGCAGACAGCCCGGGTAGGGCAGCGCCGACGGCCGCGAGGCGCACTGCCAAGGGGAGGCAAAGTTCCATGATCGACTATCTTGCAGTTATGCTGGTCGCCGTTGGTGCCGGTCTTGCGCTTCTGGCCTTGTACCTCTACTTCAACCCAGCTCCTGAGCACCGCCCGACCTGGGGCTTCGGCTTCGGCGCCACCGCTCTCATCCTGGCGGCTACCTCGATCCCCATCGTGGTCACCTGGCCGCTGCCCGGCGCCTACAACGTCGCGTACGGTGAGCCCGCCCTGATGTTCGGCGCCCTCTTCACCGTCGCGGGCCTCGCGCTCGTCTTCCGCCTCGAGCTCCTCGGTCCCGCGATCTGGGGCTTCTTCGCAGGCATCGCCGCGATCGTCGTCGGCGACCACATGATCGCCCTGCACATGTCGAACTCGCCGACCGTCGCCGGTCTCGGCTTCATCTTCGCCGGTATCGGCGGCATCCTGACCCTGCCGGCCGTCGCCATGAAGAACATGCGCTGGATCGCGATCGTCGCAGCCATCGTGCTCGCCGTCGCGGCCGTCATCTGGCTCTACACCGGATTCATGAGCTACCCTGGCCACATGGTCGACTTCGCCAAGTACGTCCCGGCCTACATGAAGGGCGGCAAGTAAGTCAAGTTTCCCGGAGACCATCGCGGCGGCTCTCCACAGCAAGGCACCGAACCCAGGGGGTTCGGTGCCTTCCCGTTGTCGAATCCGGACGCCTGGCGTCGACCGCATGGTCGCCACGGGTCGCATGACGTCCTTCAGCCGACTTCCTCCCGGCCTTCCGGGTAGCGCAGGTGCTCGCCCGTCCGCGCGATGTCGCGCAGGACCACGAGCGCCTGCGCGATCTCCCTGAACGTGGTGTAGAGCGGGTGCGGCCCCAGCCGCACGACGTCCGGAGGCCGGAAGTCCGGCACGACTCCGCGATCCTTGAGCGCGCGGCTCAGTCGCGCGGCCTCGGGATGGGCCAAGGCGACGTGGCCGCCGCGCGCTTCGGGCGATCTCGGTGTCACCACCTGGAATCCGAGTTCCCCCAGCACGTCGTCCGCCATCGCGGCGAGCAGTTCCGTCTGGCGCAGTGAACGCCGCCGGACGGTCTCCATGCCCACCTCCCGATAGATCTCAAGGCTGCCGAGCAGCGGCGCCGCCGCCAGGACCGGCGGCGTGCCCACCTGCAACGCGCCGGCGTCGGCGGCGGGCGCGAGTTCCATCGGCATGTCGAACTGCGTCGCCTTGTCGCTGCCGAACCAGCCCGCCATGCCGGGCCGCACGGGCAGGTGGCGCCGGTGCACGAAGAGGCCGCCGATCGCGCCGGGCCCGCCGCAGAGGTACTTGTAGGTGCAGAAGAAGGCAAAGTCCGCCTCGTCCCGATGCAGCGCGAGCGGGATCGCGCCCACGGCGTGCGAGAGATCCCACGCGACCGGCACCCCACGCGCGTGGGCCGCGGCCGTGATCTCCCCGATCGCCAGTGCCTGCCCTGAGCGGTAGAGGACGCCGGGCAGCACGGCGAGCGCCACGTCGTCCCCGAGAGCGGCGAGAATGTCGTCCGCCGCGAGCGTTTGCCCATCGCGACTGGGCACAAGGCGCAGGCTGCGGCGGACGTCCAGGCCGCGCTGTTCGAGATGGCCCGCGATCGCATAGAGATCGCTCGGGAAGGCGAGCGCGTCGGTGACGACGACCCGCCGCTCGCCGCTCGGTCGGTAGAAGGTCTCAAGGACCTGGTGCAGGTTCAGGGTGGTCTGCGCGGTCGCGATGACCTCCCCCGGCAACGCTCCGACGACGTCCGACAGCATCGCGCCGATCGTCTCGGCAAGGTGGAACCACGGCACTTCGGCACCCTGCCACCCACCGACGCCAAGTCGGCGCCAGTCGAGGGTGGCCCGTTCGAGGTGTTCGAGGCCTCGCCTCGTCAAGGGACCGAGCGAATTGCCGTCGAGGTAGATGACGTCCTCCGGCAGCAGGAACTCCTGGCGCAGGTCGCGCAAGTCGTCCGCGCGATCCATGCCTTCCGCCTTCTCGAGCCATTCCTCACAGCGCACAGATGCCCAACTCCCAGCGGTCGTGTCGAGGGCGGCTTCGCGCACGGTCCTTCTTGCACCTGCATGCCGTCCCATGGATCCAAGCCTGGGAGAGATCGCCGGAGCGCGGCCAGATTGCGCCGCAGGAACGGCGCGAAGCGGCCCCGAATCGCGTTAGGACCCACCCGCAGGAGGAGTCGCCCTTGCTTCGCCGCGTTCCCGCATGGCTCGCAGGCCTTGTGCTGATCCTGGCGGCGGCCATGTTCGCCCCGCCGACTTCGCCCACCCCCTCCGAGGCCCCGCCCATGCCGGTCGCGGGCGGCTGGCGGTCCATCGGCCCCGCGCCCGTGCTGCACGACCCCTACGCGGGCAACGAGAGCGGCCGCGTCGACGCGCTCGCCGCGGCGGACGGCCAGCTCTTCGCGGGATCGGCGGGCGGCGGCGTCTGGGTGACCGCAAGTGCCGGCAAGAGGTGGCGTCCGCTGTCCGATCGCACCTCGAACATGGCGATCGGCGCTCTCGCCGTGCAGGCGAAACCGGAGGTGATCTACGCCGGAACCGGCGAGGACGACGACTGTGGCGACTGCTTCTTCTCCGATGGCATCCTGCGCAGCGCGAACGGTGGCCGAACGTGGCAACTGCTCGGCGAAAAGGTCTTCTACGGCCATTACCTCTCTTCGATCCTGCTCGACCCGAGCGATCCGAAGCGCCTCTTCGCCGCCGGCGACTTCGGTGTCGAACGTTCCCGCGACGGCGGCCGGACCTGGCACCTCGTGCTCAGCGACCCCACGACCGACCTCAGCTGGCTGCCGGGCCAGCCGCGGCGCCTCCTCGCGGGCGTGGAAGGCGTCGGTGTGGAGGTTTCAGGCGACCTCGGCCGGACGTGGCACGTGCTTGCGGGCGGCCTGCCGCACAAGGAGCCCCGGATCGGCAGGGTGGCCCTGGCTGTCGCGCCCAGCGACCCGAGCACCATGTACGTCAGCATGGCGACCTTGAGCCGCCGTTGCACCGACTGCCTGCTCGGGCTCTACGTCAGCCGCGACGGAGGCGCGACGTTCAAAAAGCTCAGCCACACGCCGGACTTCCTGCGCGAACCGGACACGAACCCGCCGCAGGCACAGGGTGATTACGACCAGGTGCTGGCCGTCTCTCCAACGAACCCGCAGGAAGTCTTCGCGGGGGGTGTCGAGCTCCTCGTGTCGACCGACGGCGGTGCGCGTTGGACCGACCTGACGCAGAGCTTCTACCTGCATACGGACCAGCACGCGCTGCTCTTCGGCGCGCAAGGTCTCTTCATCGGCAACGACGGCGGCGTCTACCGCCTTACGCCGCAGGACACCATGCAGGATCTCAACACGAACCTCTCGATCACGCAGGTCTACCCGGCGATGGCGGTCTCCCCGGGCGGCCACCGCGTGCTGGCGGGATTCCAGGACAACGGCACGGCCGTCTATAACCTCCGTACCGGCCGCTGGACCTCCCTGATCGGCGGCGACGGCGGCTGGAACGCGTTCGGCGCGGGCAAGCCGCCACGCATGCTCGGCGAGGTCGACGGGGCGCTGCAGCGCTCGGTCACCGGCGGCCGACGCTGGGGTTCGCCGCAGCCGCCTGTCGGCCCGCTCGGCGTGGGCGCCTTCGCGGTCGACCCCCGTCACCGCAACATCCTCCTGGCCGGCGGCAAGCAGATCTGGCGCTCGACGGCCGACGGAGGCCACTGGCAGCGGGTGACGGATGTCAGCGGCGGCGGGCCGGTCACGGTGATCGCCTTTGCGCCGGGCAGCGGCACGATTGTCTACGCGGGCTGGCAGAATGGGCAGGTGGCGCTTTCCGAGAATACCGGACGCACCTGGCGGCTGATCTCCCCCTCCACCTGGGCAACGCCCTGCGCCTTCGCGGGATCGGGCGACGCGGATGCCGACGTCACGGACATCGTGGCGGACCCGGGCAACCCCTACCGGGCCTTCGTCAGCGTCGCCTTCGGCATGCCGCAGTCCCTCCCGGACTGCCCGTTCGTGTTTGAAACCCCTGCGGCCAACGCGTCTTGGCCCTCCTGGACCGACATCTCGGGCACGCTGCCGAGCTTCTCCGTGCTCGGCCTTTTCGCGGCGCCGAACGGCCTCGTGGCCGCCACCGGCGGCGGCGTCTTCTGGAGCCCCTGGGCGGACGCCGGCTGGCGCCCGCTCGGCACGGCGCTGCCAGAGGTGCAGACGACCACCGTCGCGCAGTTGCCCACGGGCACCCTCCTGCTTGGCACCTACGGTCGCGGCGTCTGGGAGCTGCCCGCGGCCAGGCGGCTCGCCAGCAGTCGCCCAAAGGGCTTGCGCCAAGGCCACCAGGGGCGATAATCCCCGGCGGGCCGGTGCGCCCCGCCTCCATCCAGCCTGCAAAAGGAGCCATCCGCATTGGACGTCATCCTCTATACCGACGGCGCGTGTTCAGGCAACCCCGGCCCCGGCGGCTGGGCCGCCGTCCTCATCTGGGGCGACCGCCGCAAGGAGATCTCGGGTTACGTCTCAAGCACCACGAACAACCGCATGGAACTCACTGCCCTGCTCGAGGGTCTCAGGGCCCTCAAGACGCCCTGCGGCGTACAGGTGCACTCGGACTCGACCTACGTCGTCAACGCCTTCCGCCAAGGCTGGCTGACGCGCTGGCAGAAGAACGGCTGGCGCACGTCGCAGGGCGGCAGCGTGGAGAACCAGGATCTCTGGCAGGCCATCCTGCAGGCGATGCGGTCGCACGACGTGCAGTTCCATTGGGTCAAGGGTCATGCCCGGAGCCAGGAGAACAACCGTTGCGACGAACTGGCCCGCGAAGCGATCCAGCAAAGAGGCGCCGCCGGGTCCTGAACATTCCCCGATCCCATTTGGCGCCAAGCAGACGAAGGGCGGCCCTGCCGGCAAGGCGGGACCGCCCTTCGTCTGCCTGGCGGTGCGCAAACGACTGGTCGACCGGTCTACGCGCCGGGACAAGCTCATATATTGGACCAAGCCCTCCCGCCGGCTCCGGTGGCTTCGTCCCACGGACGCCGACGGTTTACCGCTGTACCCGGCCACAACTTCGCCCCGTTGTTTCGGCCTCCCCGCCAAGAAACCCATCCCCGGCCCGTCCCGCATCGCGGCCCATCCGCACCACCGATGCCGTCTCGTGCCGACGCAATCCTTGGCGCCCGCGAGGAGGTACCCCGATGGGAGTCTTCGTCGTACGCCGGCTCGCTCAGGCCGTCCCGGTGATCTTCCTGATCTCGCTCCTGCTCTTCTTCATGATGCACGCGATGCCCGGCGGGCCGCTCGCGATGTACGTGCACCAGCCCGGCATCACGAAGGCGATGCTCGAGCAGATCCGCGTCGACTACGGCCTGAACCAGGGACTCTGGACGCAATATGTGGACTGGCTCGCCAAAGCCGTGCGCGGCGATTTCGGCTACTCGTACGTGTACGCGCAGCCGGCCGCCGCCATGATGCTGCAGCGCCTGCCCGCGACGCTCGAGCTCATGCTCTCGTCCTTCCTCATCACCGTCGTGTGCTCGTTCCTGCTCGGCGTCTACAGCGCCGTGCGGCAGTACTCGTTCGGGGACTACCTGATCACGGTCGTCAGCTACTTCGGCTTCTCCATGCCCACCTTCTGGCTTGGCCTCATGGTGCTGATCCTCTTCTCCGTGCACCTGCACTGGTTCCCGGCCGGTGGCATGGCGACGGCGGGTGCCGCGTTCAGCCTGGGCGACCGCTTATGGCACCTCATCCTGCCGATGCTGGTCCTGGCCTTTTACACGCTGGCGTCCGAAAGCCGTTATGTCCGCTCGTCGATGCTGGACGTCATCCACCAGGACTACATCCGCACCGCCCGCGCCAAGGGAGTCGGCGAAGGCAGGGTGATCTGGCGCCACGCGCTGCGCAACGCCCTGCTCCCCGTGGTGACGGTGATGGTCATGGATGCCGCATACCTGTTCGGTGGCGCCTTGATCACGGAAACCATCTTCTCCTGGCCAGGCATGGGGCGTCTGTTCATCCAGGCCATCCTGCAGAGCGACTACCCGGTGCTGATGGCCGTCGTCTCCTTCCTCTCGGTCGTCATCGTGCTCGCGAACATCTTCGCGGATGTTCTCTACGGGCTGCTCGACCCCCGCATCCAGTACAGCTGAGGGGGCCTCCCGATGTCGCTCGTGCCACGGGAAGTACCGCTGCACAGACCGCAGGCGGAGCCGCGGTTCGAAAGCTACGCCCATCTCGTGTGGCGCCGCTTTCTCCGCCACAGGGTAGCCGTCATCGCGGCGCTGGTGCTGCTTCTGATCATGCTGGCCGCCATCCTCGCGCCATGGGTCTCGCCCTACCAGCTCGGTCAGCCGGACCTCGCCGCCATGCTCGCCCCGCCGAGCCTGCACCATCCCATGGGTACCGACGACCTCGGCATCGACCTGTTCACGGAGGTGCTGTTCGGTGGGCGCGTCTCGCTGAGCATCGGCGTCTTCGCCGCGCTCGTGGCCGTCATCGTCGGAGGCGCGATCGGCTCGATTTCCGGCTACTTCGGCAGCCTGGTGGATGCGCTCCTGATGCGCGTCACCGACGTCGGCCTCTCCGTGCCTCTGCTCTTCGTCGTGCTGCTTTTGTCCCTGCTCATCGGGCCCACGCCGGTGAGCATCGTCACGATCATCGGACTGACGTCCTGGATGTACCCGGCGCGCATCGTGCGCAGCCAGTTCCTCACGCTGAAGAAGCGGGACTTCGTCGAGGCGGCGCGGGCGGTCGGGATGTCCAGCACCCGCATCATCCTGCGAGAGATCTTTCCGAACGCCATGGCGCCGCTGATCGTCAACGCGACCCTGCTGGTGGGCCAGGCGATCATCCTCGAGTCCGTGATGAGCTTTCTCGGCGCCGGTCTTACCCCGCCCAACATCTCCTGGGGCTACCTCCTGAACCAGGCGCAGTCCTTCACCACGAGCGCCCCCTGGCTCGCGATCTTCCCGGGCCTGATGATCTTCCTCGTCGTCCTGGCGGTGAACCTGGTCGGAGACGGGCTGAGGGACGCCCTTGACCCGACTTC